>CAUQPA010000040.1:0-14901 GCA_963519325.1 uncultured Pseudomonas sp.
GATGGACCCCATGTGCTCCTGGTGCTGGGGCTTCGCCCCGGTGGTGGATCGCCTGGCCGAGCGGGCGGCCGCCCAGGGCATTCCCCTACGCCTGGTGGTCGGCGGCCTGCGCCGTGAGCGGGTGGCCCAGGACACCGCCAGCCGGGTGCGTACCCTGGCCTACTGGCAGGCGGTACAGGAAACCACCGGCCAACCCTTCGCCCTGGACCAGGGGCCGCCGGAAGGCCTGGTGTACGACACCGAGCCGGCCTGTCGCGCCCTGGTCGCTGCGCGTCAGCTCGACGAAGAGGCCGTCTGGGGGCTGGCCAAGCGGATCCAGCAGGCCTTCTATGTCGAGGCCCGCGACGTCACCCAGCCGGCGCTGCTGGTGGAACTGGCCGAGGCCAGCGGCCTGCCGCGCATCGAGTTCGCCCCGCTGTTCGATGGCGAACCCGCGCACCAGGCCACCCAGGCCGATTTCGACTGGGCGCTGAACCTGGGCATCGCCGGCTTCCCGACCCTGCTGGCCGAACGCGACGGCCAACTGGCTCTGATCACCAACGGCTACCAGCCGCTGGCTGAGCTGGAGCCGCTGCTGGACGCCTGGCTGACCCGCGGCGCGCAACCGGCGTGAGTCTGTTCATCGACGAGCGCCTGACGCTGCCCGAGCAGGAGATCCAGCTCACCGCGGTACGCGCCCAGGGCGCCGGTGGCCAGAACGTCAACAAGGTCTCCAGTGCCGTCCACCTGAGATTCGATATCCAGGCTTCCTCGCTGCCAGAGGCACTGAAGGAGCGCCTGCTGGCCCTGCGCGACCAGCGCATCAGCCGCGAGGGCGTGGTGGTGATCAAGGCGCAGCAGTACCGCACCCAGGAACAGAATCGCGCCGACGCCCTGGAGCGCCTGGCCGCGCTGATCGCCGCCGCCAACGTCCCGGAAAAGCCCCGGCGGCCCACCAAGCCGACCTACGGCTCCAAGCAGCGCAGACTGGAAGGCAAGTCCCGTCGCAGCGGCCTCAAGGCCAGCCGTGGGCGGGTGGATTTCTAAGGCAACACGTCCACTACCGCTAGCGCACCACGATCAGGGCGCTGCCGGCGGTTTCCAGCATGTTGCGGGTATTGCTGCCCATGAAGAAGTGACGCAGCCGCGAATGCCCGTAGGCGCCCATGATCACCAGCTCCAGGCCGTGCTGCTTGCGATAGCGTTCCAGGCCCAGTTCGACGTCGCCATCGGTGATGGCGGTGGTGACCTGGCGGCCTCCGGCGCTCAGTTCGTCGGCAGCGCGGGCGAGGGCGGCGCGGCGCTCCTCGCGCTCGCGACCGACCGTTACTACGTGGCAGGCCAGGTCGTCGAACAGGCGGCAGTTGGCTACCCAGGTCACGGCCTTGCGCGCGCTGCTGCTGTCGTCATAGGCCAGCAGCACGCCCGTGGGCCTGACGAAGAGATGACCCGCCACCAGCAAGGGGCGATGCAACAGGCGGATGGCGCTTTCCAGGTGGCGACCGATCAGCCGCTTGGGCGGACTGTCCTCGCCCTGGCGGCCCAGCACGATGAGATCGAAGTCTTCCTGCAGGCTTTCCAGGGACCCCATCAGGTCACCGTGTTGCAGCACTGCTCCGGCGCAGCGAGCCTGCTGTTCTTCCACCCGTAGCTGGGCCGCATCCAACAGCAGGCGGCCCTGGTCTTCGGCCAGGCTGCCCCGTCGGGCGTCCAGGGCGGCCAGCTCGGTCAGCAGGTGTTCGCGGTTGACCAGCAGCGGCGGTGGGGTGCCGTTGCCGGGCTTGGGAAAGCGCCGCTGATCCAGGACGTGCAGGAGGGTCAGCGGGGCGTCCAGGGTGGTACCGGCCCAGGCGGCGAAGTCGCAGACGGCGGCGCTGACGGCCGAGCCGTCGAGGCAGGCGAGGATCTTGGACATGGCCGCGGGTCTCCAGGCGTAGGACATTGCTGGGAAAGACCCGGCGGCGGCGCCTGGGGTTCAATCGCCGAGGGCGAGGTCGTCGCTCACGCCGCCGCGGCGCAGCAGCTGCTTGCAGCGCGCCGACAGGTGCAGCACCCGTACCCGCTTGCCGGCTTTGGCGTAGCGCTCGTGCAGGGTGCGCAGCGCGGCCACGGCGGAGTAGTCGACAAAGCTCAGGTGGCGGCAGTCCACCACCACCTTCGGCGGATCGCCGGCCGGATCGAACTGGTTGAGGAAGGTGGCGGTGGAGGCGAAGAACAGGGTGCCGTGCACCTGGTATCTCTTGCTGCCATCGGCGTCCAGGTGGCTGTCGGCATAGAGCCGGCGGGCGTGCTGCCAGGCGAAGTTGAGCGCGGCCAGGACGATACCGCAGAGCACCGCGGTGGCGAGGTCGGCGAACACGGTGATGACGGTGACCGCCACGATCATCAGCATGTCGCTGCGCGGTACCCGGTGCAGCACCCGCAGCGAGGCCCAGGCGAAGGTCTGCTGGGCGACCACGAACATGGTGCCGACCAGCGCCGCCAGGGGAATGCGCTCGATCAGCGGCGAGAGAAACAGCACGAAGAGCAGCATCAGCACCCCGGCGACCACCCCTGACAGCCGGCCACGGCCACCGGAACTCAGGTTGATCATGGTCTGGCCGATCATGGCGCAACCGCCCATGCCGCCGAACAGCCCCGAGGCCAGGTTGGCCGCGCCGAGCGCCACGCACTCGCGATTGGGGCGGCCGCGGCTCTCGGTGATTTCGTCGGTGAGATTCAGTGTCAGCAGGGTTTCCAGCAGGCCAACCAGGGCCATCAGCACCGCATAGGGCAGGATGATCCGCAGCGTTTCCAGGTTCCAGGGGATGTCCGGTAGCGCCAGCAGCGGCAGGCCGCCGGCGATATGCGCCATGTCGCCCAGGGTGCGGGTCGGCAGGTGGAGGCAGTAGACCGCCAGGCCCACGCCGAGGATGGCGGCGAGGGCCGGCGGCACGGCGCGGGTCAGCCGTGGCAGTAGCCAGATGATGGCCATGGTCGCCGCGGTGAGGCCGAGCATCAGGTACAGCGGCGCGCCGCTGAGCCAGGCGCCCCCCTGCTTGAAGTGTTCCAGTTGCGCCAGGGCGATGACGATGGCCAGGCCGTTGACGAAGCCCAGCATCACCGGGTGCGGCACCATGCGGATCAGCTTGCCCAGGCGCAGCAGGCCGAAGGCGATCATCAGCAGCCCGCCGAGCACCACGGTGGCCAGCAGGTACTGCACGCCGTGCTGCACCACCAGGGCGACGATGACCACCGCCATGGAGCCGGCGGCGCCGGAGATCATGCCCGGGCGGCCACCGAAGAGGGCGGTGAGGGTACAGATGAAAAAGGCGCCATAGAGCCCCATCAACGGATTGAGGTGGGCGACCAGGGCGAAGGCGATGCACTCGGGCACCAGGGCGAAGGACGTGGTGAGGCCGGCCAGGATGTCGGCGCGGGGAGAAGCACTTTTCATGGCGTATCCGAAACGGGCGATGGCGCATCAGGGCGCGGTCGCGATACGGGGTTGGGCGATGGGGGCGAGCGAGCGCCGATCAGCACTGGCGAGGGTGATTACCCGGCGCTGGAGGAGGGCGATCGGCTATGGCGGCGTCAGCAGGCGACTGGACATGGCGAAAGGGTCCGGATCATCGCTAGGAAGGTTAGCGAGCTTAGCATGACTTTCCCGCCCTGCCGAATCGCCGGGACGAGGGGCAGGTGCAGCGCGCCTGGCAAGGTCCGCCGGAGCGAGTGGCGCGCCGCGCTTTTCGCGGGAAAGCCGCTTCGGCCCTGGTCGAGCGGACCAAAGGGCGACTTCCATTGATCGGCGACAACAGCGAAGCGCTCGATAAGCCAAACGGTTGAGTTACTCTCTGTGCAGGGTCCGGCTACGCACCGGACCCAGCCTGAACGAGGATAAGAACCGTGGATATGAACCGTCGGCAATTCTTCAAGGTCGCTGGAGTCGGCCTTGCGGGATCCAGCCTGGCGGCGTTAGGCATGGCTCCCACAGCCGCCTTTGCCGACCAGGTGCGCCATTTCAAACTGGCGCACACCGTGGAAACCCGTAACACCTGTCCCTACTGCTCGGTCGGCTGCGGCCTGATCATGTACAGCATGGGCGACCGGGCCAAGAACGTGGCCCAGAACATCAT
Organism: uncultured Pseudomonas sp.; assembly: GCA_963519325.1. Taxonomy (GTDB): domain Bacteria; phylum Pseudomonadota; class Gammaproteobacteria; order Pseudomonadales; family Pseudomonadaceae; genus Chryseomonas. The sequence goes on from CAUQPA010000040.1 coordinate 4,095, forward strand.
TCACATCGAGGGCGACGCCGACCACCCGGTCAATCGCGGCACCCTCTGCCCGAAGGGCGCCGGCCTGCTGGATTTCATCCACAGCCCCAATCGCCTCAAGTACCCCGAAGTCCGCAAGCCCGGCAGCAACGAGTGGACCCGCATCAGCTGGGACGAGGCGCTCGGGCGCATCGCCACCCTGATGAAGGAAGACCGCGATGCCAACTTCATCGCCACCAACGACAAGGGCCAGACGGTCAATCGCTGGCTGACCACGGGCTTTCTGGCCGCCTCGGCGTCCTCCAATGAAACCGGTTATCTGACGCACAAGATCGCACGGAGTCTGGGCCTGCTAGCCTTCGACAACCAGGCGCGCGTCTGACACGGCCCGACGGTGGCAGGTCTTGCCCCGACGTTTGGCCGTGGTGCGATGACGAATCATTGGAGCGACATCAAGAACGCCAATCTCGTCCTCATCATGGGCGGCAATGCCGCTGAAGCCCATCCGTGCGGCTTCAAATGGGTCACCGAAGCCAAGGCGCACAATAACGCCCGGCTGATCGTGGTCGATCCGCGTTTCACCCGTTCCGCCTCGGTGGCGGATTACTACGCGCCGATCCGTACCGGCAGCGACATCGCCTTCCTGGGCGGGCTGATCAATTACCTGATCACGAACGACAAGATCCAGCAGGAGTACGTCCGCAACTACACCGACGCCGGCTTCCTGGTGAAGGAAGGCTTCACCTTCGAGGACGGTCTGTACAACGGCTACGATGCGGAGAAGCGCACCTACACTGACAAGGTGAACTGGGGCTATCAGATCGGCGACGACGGCTTCGTCAAGATCGATCCGACCCTGCAGGATCCGCGCTGCGTCTTCCAGCTGATGAAGCAGCACTACAGCCGCTACACCCTGGAGGTGGCCAGCCAGACCTGCGGCACGCCGCCGGAGGCGATCCAGAAGGTCTGGGCCGAGATCGCCGAGACCTCGGCGCCCGGTCGCGTCATGACCATCCTCTATGCCCTGGGCTGGACCCAGCACTCCATCGGCGCGCAGATCATCCGCTGCGGCGCCATGGTGCAGTTGCTGCTGGGCAACATCGGCATGCCCGGTGGCGGGATGAACGCCCTGCGCGGTCACTCCAACATCCAGGGCCTCACCGACCTGGGTCTGCTGTCGATCCAGCTGCCCGGCTACCTGACCATCGGCGGTGACGGCGAGCAGGACTACAACGCCTTCATCACCAAGCGCGCCAGCAAGCCGCTGCGCCCGGGGCAACTGAGCTACTGGCAGAACTACGGCAAGTTTCACGTCAGCCTGATGAAGGCCTGGTACGGCGACAAGGCCACCAAGGACAACGACTGGTGCTACCACTGGCTGCCCAAGGTCGATGTCACCGGCGCCGGCTACGACGTCCTGCGCTACTTCGACATGATGGGCAAGGGCCAGGTCAACGGCTATGTCTGCCAGGGCTTCAACCCCATCGCCGCCTTCCCCAACAAGGCCAAGGTGATGCGCGGGCTGTCCAAGCTCAAGTGGCTGGTGATCATGGACCCGCTTGCCACCGAGACCTCCGAGTTCTGGCGCAACCACGGCGATCACAACGATGTGAACACCGCGGAGATCCAGACCGAGGTGTTCCGCCTGCCCACCACCTGCTTCGCCGAGGAAGACGGCTCCCTGGTCAACTCCAGCCGCTGGCTGCAGTGGCACTACAAGGGCGCCGAGGCACCCGGCGAAGGGCGCAGCGACATCGCCATCATGTCCGAGCTGTTCCTCAAGCTGCGCGAGGCCTATTCCAGGGAGGGCGGGGCCTTCCCCGATCCGATCCTGGGGCTGTCCTGGCCCTACGCCAAGCCCGAGGAGCCGGCACCGGAAGAACTCGCCAAGGAGTTCAACGGCTACGCCGTCACCGATGTGCTGGATGCCAAGGGCGCGGTCTCGGCCAAGGCCGGCCAGCAACTCGCCGGTTTCGGCCAGTTGATGGACGATGGCAGCACGGCCTCGGGTTGCTGGATCTTCTGCGGGTCCTGGACCGAGCAGGGCAACCAGATGGCGCGGCGCGACAACAGCGATCCCTTCCACATGGGGCAGACCCTGGGCTGGGCCTGGTCGTGGCCGAACAACAGACGCATCCTCTACAACCGGGCTTCTTCGGATCTCCAGGGCAAGCCCTGGGACCCGAGCAAGAAGCTGGTGTGGTGGAACGACAAGGCGCAGAAGTGGGGCGGTACCGACGTGCCCGACTACAAGATCGACGCCAAGCCGGCCGATGGCATGAGTCCCTTCATCATGAACCCCGAAGGGGTGGCGCGCTTCTTCGCCCTGGACAAGATGGCTGAAGGGCCCTTCCCGGAGCACTACGAGCCGTTCGAGACCCCCATCGGCGTCAACCCGCTGCACCCCAACACCCGCAAGGCCCTCAACAGCCCGGCGGCGCGGGTGCTCAAGGACGACTGGGCGGACTTCGGTGATCGCAAGGATTTCCCCTATGCGGCCACCACCTACCGCCTGACCGAGCACTTCCACTACTGGAGTAAGCACTGCCGCCTCAACGCCATCATCCAGCCGGAGCAATTCGTCGAGATCGGCGAGGTGCTGGCCAAGCAGAAGGGCATCGCCGCCGGTGATCTGGTGCGCGTCACCTCCAAGCGTGGCCACATCGTCTGCAAGGCGGTGGTGACCAAGCGCATTCGCCCGCTGCAGGTTAACGGCGAGACGGTGCACCACGTCGGCATCCCCATCCACTGGGGCTTCTCCGGTGTGGCGCGGATGGGCTATCTGGCCAACACCCTGACCCCCTTCGTGGGTGACGGGAACACCCAGACGCCCGAGTTCAAGTCGTTCCTCGTCAACGTGGAGAAAGCGTGATGGCCAGTCAGGATATCTATGCCCGCTCCGCGACCACCACGGCCTACACCTCGGTGCGCACCCAGGCGGAAGTGGCCAAGCTGATCGACGTGTCCAAGTGCATCGGTTGCAAGGCCTGCCAGGTCGCCTGCTCGGAATGGAACGAGTTGCGCGACGAGGTGGGCCATACCCATGGCACCTACGACAACCCGGCGGACCTCACCGCGGACTCCTGGACGCTGATGCGCTTCACCGAGCACGAGGACGAGGCCGGCAAACTGGAGTGGCTGATCCGCAAGGACGGCTGCATGCACTGCGCCGAGCCGGGTTGCCTCAAGGCCTGTCCGAGTCCGGGGGCCATCGTCAAGTACGCCAACGGCATCGTCGACTTCAACCAGGACCACTGCATCGGTTGCGGCTACTGCATCGCCGGTTGTCCCTTCGATATCCCGCGGATCTCGAAGAAGGACAACAAGGCCTACAAGTGCTCGCTGTGTTCGGACCGGGTCGGGGTCGGCCTGGAGCCGGCCTGCGTGAAGACCTGCCCGACCGGCGCCATCACCTTCGGCACCAAGGACGCCATGAAGGAGCACGCCGCCGAGCGCATCGTCGATCTCAAGAGCCGCGGCTACGAGAACGCCGGTCTGTACGACCCGGCTGGGGTAGGGGGCACCCACGTCATGTACGTGCTGCACCATGCCGACCAGCCGCAGCTGTACAACCACCTGCCCAAGGACCCGACCATCAGCCCCACCGTGGGCCTGTGGAAGGGCTTCACCAAACCCCTGGCGCTGTTCGCCATGGGCGCGGCGGTGCTGGCCGGCTTCTTCCACTACGTGCGTGTCGGCCCCAACCGGACCGATGACGACGACGAGGTGGTCGAGGCGCCGCCCCGTCCCGAGGGCGATGCGCCCAGGGGCGAGGTCAAGCAGCTGAGTCCGTCCGTGCAGATCTTCGATCCGCACGACAAGCAGCCCTAGCAGGGGTACGCCCCCGGCATGGCCGGGGGCGTCCTGGGAGATCGAGATGAAACCTGAAATCCAGCGTTACAACGCCAACGAGCGGACCAACCACTGGATCGTGGCGATCCTGTTCTTCATGGCCGGGCTGTCGGGACTGGCGCTGTTCCATCCCGCGCTGTTCTGGCTTTCGAATCTGTTCGGCGGCGGCACCTGGACGCGCATCCTGCACCCCTTCATGGGTGTGGCGATGTTCGTGTTCTTCGCCTTTCTGGTGATCCGCTTCTGGCGGCACAACAAGATCGGTCGCGAAGACGCCCAGTGGCTCAAGCAGATCAACGACGTCCTGAACAACCGCGAGGAGAAGCTGCCGCCGATCGACAAGTACAACCCCGGGCAGAAGATCCTGTTCTGGGTGCTCTTGGCCTGCATGCTGATCCTGCTGGTCAGCGGCGTGATCATCTGGCGGCAGTACTTCGCCCACCTGTTCCCCATCCCGGTGATCCGCCTGGGCGCCCTGGCCCATGCCTTCGCGGCCTTCGTGCTGGTGCTGTCGATCATCGTGCACATCTATGCCGGGATCTGGATCAAGGGTTCGGTGAGCGCCATGCTGACCGGCTGGGTGAGCCGCGCCTGGGCCAAGAAGCACCACTCGCTGTGGTACGACAAGGTCACCCGCGAGAAGAAGTGAGTCTTTTTGTTGGGCTTCGCTGCGCTCAACCCAACCTACGCGTGAGGGGCACGGCGATTTACCCCCTCTCCCTCTGGGAGAGGGTTGGGGTGAGGGTAGCGGTGGCGTCCGCCTTACGTGACCCAACATCCCCAGCCCCCGCTATCCTGAATCCTCTCTCTTCCACCGTTTTGCTAAGGAGCCCTGCCATGGCGGGCCAGATCCTCGAGCCCGGCGAAATCGAAGCCGCGGCCGTCAATCCCGATTTCCTCTTGCTGCCCGGTGGCGAGCTGTTCGGCTACCGTGCCGACCGCTTGCGCCTGCTGGCCGCCGGCAATGCCCTCGGCGACTACCTACTACTGATGGCCGAGCTGTGCGAGGCCCAGCAGCGGGTCTTCGATAGCCTCGCCCCCCTGCCGCTGGACGAGGCGCGCAGCGCCCAGAGTCTGCAGCATGGCCTGCCGCCGCTGAGCTACGACACCCTGGTCCGCGAAGGCGACTGGCTACCGGCGCTGGACGCCCTGCTGGAGGCCATCGAGATCGAGCAGTCGCCCGTGCAGGCCGCCCTCGACGAGTTGCGCCACGCCGATGCCGGTCAGCGCAAGGCCTGGGCCATCGCCCTCCTGGCCGGCAGCTACGAACTGGTACCGGCCGCCGTGGTGCCCTTCCTTGGCGCCGCCCTGCAACTGGCCTGGACCCACTGGCTGCAACGCAGCGACTTCAGCGCCCTGCGCGAGCAGGGTAGCCAGACGTCCTGTCCCTGCTGTGGTGCGCCGCCCATGGCCGGGGTCATCCATCACCTGGGCAAGGCCAATGGCCTGAGGTACCTCACCTGTTCGCTGTGCGCCTGCGAGTGGCACTTCGTGCGGGTCAAGTGCAGTCACTGCGAGACCGGCAAGGGCCTGGGCTACTACTCCCTGGGCACCGACGACGCCAATGCGCAGAAGGCGCCCCTGCGCGCCGAGACCTGTGCCCATTGCAAGACCTACCTCAAGCACCTCTACCGCGACTACGATGCCCGCAGCGAACCCCTGTCCGCCGATCTCGCCAGCCTGGCGCTGGATGTGCGCCTGGCGGAAGAGGGCTACCAGCGCCACGCGCCCAACCTGCTGTTCGCGCCGGGTTGAAGCTTGACGAGGGGCCGCCGGAGCGTTGACTAGGGCAGGGCGGCCTCGTCGTCGAAGATCGCCTCGATGGGCTGGGCGAACAGTCGCGCGATCTGGAAAGCCAGCGGCAGGCTTGGGTCGTAGCGGCCATTTTCGATGGCATTCACCGTCTGGCGCGATACACCCAGGCGTTCGGCGAGGTCCTGCTGGGACCATTGGCGCTCGCCACGCAGCGCCTTGAGCCGGTTCTTCACCGGTAGCGCCGGCGGGCCATACCCAGCCCGATAATCCAGGTCAGGCCCATCAGTGGCCACACCATCAGCCACGACAGCGGTGGGGCACCTACATTCTGCAGGAAGCCGTAGCTGAAGGTGGTCAGCGCCGTGGCCGCAAAGGCGAAGGCCAGGGCTTCGAACTGGATACGCAGCTGCAGCTCGTCCAGTCGCCGCAGTTCGCGCAGCACCACCCAGCAGAGCAGGCCGCAGGGCAGCACGGGAGCCAGGCTGATCAGGGCGCGAATCACCATCGGACTCTCGTCGAACCGGTGCAGCAAGAGCAGGGACGTGGCCAGGATCAGCAGATAGAGCAGCATGGTCGCGGTGAATTCCAGGGTATAGCGCTTCATCCGAGGACGCTCCAGGTAAAGGATGCTTTCCATTATGGACACCTGGATAGGCTTGTAAAGGAAGCTTTCCATCTGCGGCGTGGTTGTTCCTGTCTGCGGCCAAAGGCGCCGGTCGCTGGTATCCGGATCGATCTTTCCGAGGCTAGCGCTCAGGGGACGCCACCGAGGCCCCTATGAAGCATTCGCTGGCAGACGTTGCGTGCGCTGAAAAGGTTGCCAGCAATGCTGTCACCCAGAGGTCATGTCCCAGAGTCAGTCTATCGACGGGCATAAAACCTTCTATCACGCCCGCCCGAGAAGCCGTCTAGTATGGTTCTTGCGCCGCTTCGTCGGCGTACCCATCTGATGAGGGGATAACAATGAACGAAACGTCCGCTTCGCCCGTGGTGGGGCTTTCCCTGGCGCCGGCTCGAACCCGGCCGCTGCGTGCGTCGAGCCGCTAGGCCGACGGCGCCGTCACCATGACTTCTGCAGGCCGTGATGTCGTCGCGGCCGACCACCGGATGAACAAGACCCTGAGGTAGCCAAGAAGATGTCGACCGAATCCAAGTGCCCGTTCAATCACGCCGCCGGCGGTGGTACCACCAACAAGGATTGGTGGCCGAACCAGCTCAATCTCAACTTCCTGCACCAGCACTCGTCGCTGTCCGACCCCATGGGCGAGGAATTCGACTACGCCAAGGAATTCAAGAGCCTCGACCTGGAAGCGGTGAAGGCCGACCTGCGCGCCGTGATGACCGACTCCCAGGAGTGGTGGCCCGCCGACTTCGGCCACTATGGCCCGCTGTTCGTGCGCATGGCCTGGCACAGCGCCGGCACCTATCGCGTCGGTGATGGCCGCGGCGGTGCAGGGCAGGGTCAGCAGCGTTTCGCCCCGCTCAACAGCTGGCCGGACAACGTCAGCCTGGACAAGGCGCGCCGGCTCATCTGGCCGATCAAGCAGAAGTATGGCCGCAAGATCTCCTGGGCCGACCTCATCGTCCTCACCGGTAACGTCGCCCTGGAATCCATGGGCTTCAAGACCTTCGGTTTCTCCGGTGGCCGCCAGGACGTCTGGGAGCCCGATGACGCGGTATTCTGGGGCTCGGAAACCGTCTGGCTGGGCGGCGACGTCCGCTACGGCGAGCACAAGAAGATGGAGCAGCCCGGCGATGGCGTGCTGACCGCGCAGCCCGAACAGCATCCGGTCGAACAGAGCCGCAACGAGGGCCCCGGCCGCGTGCTGGAGAATCCGCTGGGCGCGGTGCAGATGGGCCTGATCTACGTGAACCCCGAAGGTCCCAACGGCAACCCCGATCCGGTGGCCTCGGCCCACGACATCCGCGAAACCTTCGGCCGCATGGCCATGAACGACGAGGAAACCGTCGCCCTGATCGCCGGCGGCCACGCCTTCGGCAAGACCCACGGCGCCGGTCCGGCGACCAGCGTGGGCGCCGAACCTGAGGCCGCCGACCTCGAACAGCAGGGCTTTGGCTGGCAGAACAGCTATGGCACCGGCAAGGGCGCCGACACCATCACCAGCGGCCTCGAAGTGACCTGGACCTCCACGCCCACCCGCTGGAGCAACGAATACTTCGAGAACATGTTCAAGTTCGAGTGGGAACTGTTCAAGAGCCCGGCCGGTGCCCACCAGTGGCGGCCGAAGGACGGTGCCGGTGCCGGCGCCGTGCCCGATGCCCATGACCCGAGCAAGCGCCACCAGCCGACCATGCTCACCTCGGACCTGGCACTGCGCTTCGATCCGGCCTACGAGAAGATTTCCCGGCGCTTCCTGGAGAACCCGGACCAGCTGGCCGATGCCTTCGCCCGCGCCTGGTTCAAGCTGACCCACAGAGACATGGGCCCGCTGGCCCGCTACCTGGGCCCGGAAACCCCGGCCGAGGAACTGCTGTGGCAGGACCCGCTGCCGAAGGCCGAAGGTGCGCCCCTGGGCGACGCCGAGGTCAAGGCGCTCAAGGATAAGCTGGCCGCTTCCGGCCTGAGCGTGTCCGAACTGGTCGGTACCGCCTGGGCGGCCGCCTCTAGCTTCCGCGGTTCCGACAAGCGCGGCGGGGCCAATGGCGGCCGCCTGCGCCTGGCGCCGCAGAAGGACTGGGAAGTGAACCAGCCGGCGCACCTGGCCAAGGTGCTGGGTGTGCTGGAAGGTATCCAGCGCGATTTCCAAGGCGCGGGCAAAAAGGTCTCCATCGCCGACCTGATCGTGCTGGCCGGTAGCGTCGGGGTGGAAAAGGCTGCTCAGGCCGCCGGCCACTCGATCACCGTTCCCTTCACCCCGGGTCGCGTGGACGCCTCCCAGGAGCAGACCGACGTCCACTCCTTCGGGCATCTGGAGCCCTGGGCCGACGGCTTCCGCAACTACCTGGGCGGCGAGTTCAAGGTGAAGTCCGAGTTCCTGCTGGTGGACAAGGCACACCTGCTGAACCTGACCGCGCCGGAGCTGACGGTGCTGCTGGGCGGCCTGCGCGTGCTGGACATCAACGTGGGCGGCGCCAAGCACGGCGTCTTCACCCAGCGGCCGCAGACCCTGACCAACGACTTCTTCGTCAACCTGCTGGACATGGCGACCGAGTGGAAGGCCACCGGTCCGGACAAGGCCACCTTCGAAGGGCGCGATCGCAAGACCGGTGCCCTGAAGTGGACCGGCACCCGGGTCGACCTGGTGTTCGGCTCCCACGCCCAGCTGCGCGCCCTGAGCGAGGTCTATGGCAGTGCCGATGCCCAGGAGAAGTTCGTCAAGGACTTCGTCAAGGTCTGGACCAAGGTGATGGAGCTGGATCGCTTCGATCTGCGTTGATTGTCCCGCGCTAATTGAAAACGCCTCCTTCGGGAGGCGTTTTTTTTGGGGCCTCGCCAGCAGGCCGCCGTCCATCGTCGATCAGTGGTAAACCCCTGGAGTCCGCATTCCAGAAGGGTTTTAGTACCTGCGGCGCCACGTCCGGCCAGCCTTAAGCAAACCCTAATGCCCCCTTAAGGAGCGCGTAACCCGGGAGATACAAACTGCGCTAAACAACCAGAGGCTGTCCCCATGGAAGCACTTGCCGAACTCTCCCTCAGTCTGGTCGAAGGCGCTGCCCGTCCCGACCTCTGCCGCGATGAAGTCCTCGCCGACCTGTTCGAGGCCACCGCGGCGCGGGCGCCGGAGCGGCCGGCGCTGCTCGAAGGCGAGCGCAGCCTGAGCTACGGCGAGCTGGACGCCTGGGCCGATCGTGCCGCCTCGCGGCTGCTGGCGGCCGGTGCCGGCCCCGGTCGGGTGGTCGGCCTCTGGCTGCCGCGCGGGATCGAGCTGCTGGTGATGCAATTGGCCATCGCCAAGACCGGCGCCGCCTGGCTGCCTTGCGATGCCGAGACCCCGGCCGAGCGCGTGGCGCGCTGCCTGGAAGATGCTCGGGCGGTGGGCGTGATCACCGGGGCGCTCTTCGCCGACCTGCTGGCGCGCCCGGGCCTGCAGTGCTGGACGCCCGACGGGCTGGGCGCTCCCCTGGCGACCGGCGAGACCCTGCGCCGCCGCGGCCAGGTGTCGCCGGATAACCTCGCCTACCTGATCTACACCTCCGGCTCCACCGGCAAGCCCAAGGGCATCGGTATCCGCCAGGACAGCATCTGCCACTTCCTGCGCAGCGAGAATGCGCTGCTCGGCATCGAGGCGGGCGACCGGGTCTACCAGGGCTTCTCGGTGGCCTTCGACATGTCCTTCGAAGAGATCTGGATCAGCTACCTGGTGGGCGCCACCCTCTGGCTGGCCCCGCGGGAAATCACCGCCGATCCCGAGGCCCTGGCCTGCGCCCTGACCGCCAATCGCATCAGCGTGCTGCACGTGGTGCCGACCCTGCTGGCGCTGCTGCCGGAAGACGTCCCCAGCCTGCGCCTGATCAACCTCGGCGGCGAGATGTGCCCCGAGCCCCTGGTGGCGCGCTGGAGTCGGCCGCAGCGGCGGCTGTTCAACACCTATGGGCCGAGCGAGGCCACCGTCTCGGCGAGCCTGGCGCAACTGCAACCGGGCGAACCCGTGACCATCGGCCGGCCGCTCCCCAACTACAGCCTGCTGGTGGTGCCCGCCGACGCCAGTCAGCCGCTGGCGCTGCTGCCGCGTGAACAGGTGGGCGAACTCTGCATCACCGGCCCGGGCGTCGCCGATGGCTACCTGGGGCGCCCGGAGCTGACCGCCGAGAAATTCCTGGCCAATCCCTGGAGCAGCGGCAGTCACGACCTCAAGCTCTATCGCACCGGTGACCTGGCGCGGGTCGATGCCCATGGCCAGGTGCATTGCCTGGGCCGGGTCGACGACCAGGTGAAGATCCGCGGCTATCGCGTCGAGCTGGGCGAGATCGAAGCCACCCTGGCCCGCCAGCCCGGCGTGGGCACCGTGGCCGTGGTGCTCCGCGAAGAAGGTGGCGTGGAGCAACTGGTGGCCTTCATGGTCGGCGATGGCGGACCGCTGCCGCGCAGCGATCTCTTGCGCACCGAACTGGCCGGCTGCCTGCCGCTGTACATGGTACCGAGCCGCTTCGAGTGGCTCAGCGAGATGCCACGGCTCAATTCCGGCAAGATCGACCGCAAGCAACTGCGCGCCCGCCCGCTGGCCATCGCCGCCGTGGCCCCGGTTGCCGCGGCCAGCGG
>CAUQPA010000041.1:0-14585 GCA_963519325.1 uncultured Pseudomonas sp.
CGTCGAAGCCGATGCCTTCCAGGCCCTCCAGGGACCTCAGGCGCAGTTCCTCGTGCATGCCGCCCTGGACGATGCCGAACAGCGCCGAGGGGTTATCGCCATGGGCTTCGCGGGAGCGCTTGGCCCAGCGCAGCGACAGCTCCATGGAGCGGCGCGCGGTGTCGAAGTCGGCCGGATAGGGGGTGCACTCGTCGAAGATCATCACGATGTCCGAGCCCAGGGCGCGTTGCACCGCCATGGATTCCTCGGGCCCCATGAACACCTTGGCGCCGTCCACCGGCGAGGCGAAGTAGACCCCCTCCTCCTTGATCTTGCGCAGCGCGCCCAGGCTGAACACCTGGAAGCCGCCGGAATCGGTGAGGATCGGTCCCTGCCACTGCATGAAGTCGTGCAGGTCGCCATGCCGCTGGATCACCTCGGTCCCCGGCCGCAGCCAGAGGTGGAAGGTGTTGCCGAGGATGATCTGGGCGCCGATGTCGGCGACGCTGTCGGGCAGCATGCCCTTGACCGTGCCGTAGGTGCCGACCGGCATGAAGGCCGGGGTCTCGACCACGCCGCGGGGAAAGGTCAGGCGACCGCGACGGGCCTTGCCCTCGGTGGCCAGCAACTCGAAATTCATGAAACTCATATCAGCTCTCCGGACCCTGGGCCCCGGGATTGCGGGTGATGAACATGGCGTCGCCATAACTGAAGAAGCGATAGCCCTCGGCCACGGCCGTCGCGTAGGCGGCCATGGTCTCGCGGTAGCCGGCGAAGGCCGACACCAGCATCAGCAGGGTCGATTCGGGCAAATGGAAATTGGTCACCAGCGCATCGACCACGTGGAAGGGCCGGCCGGGATAGAGAAAGATGTCCGTCTCCCCGGCGAAGGCCTTGAGCTCGCCGTCACGAGCCGCGCTCTCCAGCGAGCGCACGCTGGTGGTGCCGACCGCGATCACCCGGCCGCCACGCGCCCGGCAGGCGGCCACGGCATCCACCACGGCCTGGTCGACCTGCAGCCACTCGCGGTGCATGTGGTGGTCTTCGATCTTTTCCACCCGCACCGGCTGGAAGGTGCCGGCGCCGACGTGCAGGGTGACGAAGGCGGTCGCCACGCCCTTGGCGCGGATGGCCTCGAGCAGCGGCTCGTCGAAGTGCAGCCCGGCGGTGGGCGCCGCCACGGCACCGGCGTTGCGCGCATAGACGGTCTGGTAGCGCTCGCGATCCTCGGCTTCGTCGGACCGGTCGATGTAGGGCGGCAGCGGCATGTGGCCGACCCGCTCCAGCAGCGGCAGCACGGGTTCGGCGAATCTCAGCTCGAACAGGGCATCATGCCGCGCCACCATCTCGGCCTCGGCGCCACCGTCGATGAGGAGGCGACTACCCGGCTTGGGCGACTTGCTGGAGCGCACGTGGGCCAGCACCCGCTCCTCGTCCAGCACCCGCTCGACCAGGATCTCCAGCTTGCCGCCGCTAGCCTTCTGGCCGAACAGCCGCGCCGGGATCACCCGGGTGTCGTTGAACACCATCAGGTCGCCCGGCTGCAGATAACCCAGCAGATCGGCGAAGTGGCGATGACTCAACTCACCGCTGGGGCCGTCGAGTACCAGCAATCGACTGCCGCGGCGCTCGGCCAGCGGATGACGGGCGATGAGGGATTCGGGAAGGTCGAAATGGAAGTCGGCGACGTGCATGGCAGGTAGATCTCGAAAGGCCGCACAGCTTACCGGAAGCGGCCTTTTTCACCAACGCACTTTGGATTGACCGGGCCTGCGACCATCCCTATACTCCGCCGCCATTGCCCCGGTGGCGGAACCGGTAGACGCGGCGGATTCAAAATCCGTTTCCGAAAGGAGTGGGAGTTCGAGTCTCCCCCGGGGCACCAAGTAAACGTTCCAAGGCATCCCCAGCGATCCCAGGAACCCAGAGAAACCGCCCACTGTGGCGGTTTTTTTGTCCCGAGCGTTCCCTTCCCAGCGCAGGCGAATGTGAGTAGATTTGTGAGTAGGACGAGTTTGGCCGAAATCCTACTCACATTCTGGCGCCCTCCCCGCGCCGCCTCTCACGCCCCAAGGATCGCCCCGTGGCGCTCACAGACACCGCGGCCCGCACCGCCAAACCACGCGACAAGCTCTACCGGCTGACCGACTCCCTGGGCCTGTGCCTGGAGGTCACCACCGCTGGCGGAAAGCTCTGGCGCTTCCGGTACCGCTTCGCCGGCAAGGCCAAGATGGTCGGCCTCGGCGCCTACCCTTCCGTCACCCTCGCCCAGGCCCGGGAACGCCGCGACGAAGCGCGCCGACTGCTCGCCCAGGGCCTGGACCCCAGCGCCCACAAGAAGGAAGCCAAGGCCGCGGCGGCTGCCCAGCTGCTGACCTTCGAGGGCCTGGCGCGGGAGTGGTACCGCTACAACGTGCCCCGCTGGGCGCCGGCGACCGCCGCCAAGGTGCTGCAGTACCTGGAGGCCGACATTCTGCCGGTGATCGGCCAGCGCCCGGTCGGCGAGGTCACGCGGCCGGACCTGGTGGACCTGGTGCGCCGGGTGGAGAAGCGCGAGGCCTTCAACGTGGCCGCCAAGGTGCGCCAGTGGCTGAGCCAGATCTTCCGCTTCGGCCTGGCCAAGGGCGTGGTGACCAGCAACCCGGCGACCGACCTGGAAGTGGTGGCCGCCCACGCGCCCCGCACCCGCCATCACCCGCACGTCACAGAGGCCGAGCTGCCCCAGCTGCTGAAGAATCTGGACGCGGCGCGCTGCGATGCCACCACTCGCCTCGCCGTGCGCCTGCTGCTGCTCACTGGCGTTCGCCCGGGCGAGTTGCGGATGGCGCCCTGGGCCGAGTTCGACCTGAAGGGCCAGACCTGGACGATTCCAGCGGCCAGGATGAAGGCCCGCCGACCGCACGTCGTCCCCCTGCCCCGCCAGGCCGTCGTCCTGCTGCGCCAGCTGCACGAAATCACCGGCACCTATGCCCTGGCCTTCCCCGGCCGGAACAACCGTGAGCGGCCCATGAGCGAGAACACCGTGAACAAGGTCCTGGCCGTGATGGGCTACGAAGGCCGCCAGACGGGTCACGGCTTCCGCCACCTGCTGAGCACAAGTCTCAACTCCCGCGGCTACAACCGCGACTGGATCGAGCGGCAGCTGGCCCACGGCGACCAGGACGCGATCCGTGACACCTACAACCACGCGAACTACCTTGAGCAGCGCCGGGAGATGATGCAGGCCTGGGCCGACAGCCTGGACGCGATGTGCGGTGGCGCTGACGTCGTGCCGTTCAGGAGAGCGCAATGAGCGATTACGACCAGTTCGACTGGCGCAACTACGATCTGAGCGACTACCCAGATGAGTTCATCGAGCAGTTCAAGAGGATATTGGATGCAAACCGGCAACACGCCGCGAGAGATCCAGCGGAAGTGGCGGCGGAAGCAAGGCTGTCTGCCAGACGTAAGTTTGCGCCGATCCAAGAGGCGATAGCGCCTACTGTTGTAAAGGCCTTCGTCTATGGTGAGTACGCCTCATTTGAGGAGCTGCAAAGCAGTGCAGGAGTGCTGTTTGAGCCAGACCCTGATGACCAGTTGCTAAAGCAGGCCTTCGCCATGTTCGAGGCGGTTGCAGGCGACGACGAGGACGTGTCGTACGATCTCCGTTATGCCCTGACCTGCTTGCTGACGGCAGCGCTCAACGGCCGGACCAGATCTGTCTATCGACAGGCAGCAATCGAGAAGGCAGCTCTTCGAGGCTTGAGCGCTAGGGCGGAAGCGTCAGCGACCATCATCACACGCGCGCAGGAGCTCGCTGCCGAGCTTTGGGACCGAGATGCCACCAGGTCAATCAGGGTCGGCGACATGGCAGACCTCGTCTATGCCCGCCTGCTTGATGAAGCCTCCGACCCAGGCAAGGCGCCTGAGCTGGAGCGGGTAAGGAAGTGGATCAGGCACGTAGCGCCAGATTATGCAAAGCGCCCGGGGCGCCCCGCTGGGAAATCATAACCCTCGCACGATAATCATGATTTTCGTCGCGCAAATCATGATTATCGCCGCGAGCGGCCAATTTTTCGCTGATCACCGCCGCCCGACGATGTAGCCATCCCAACCAAGCCCGAGGGGGCACAGATGGCTACCAACGAAACCCGCCGCTTCATCCGCCGACATCAGGTCGAGGCCATGACCAGCCTCAGCCGCTCGGAGATCTATCGCCGCATCGCCGCCGGCACCTTCCCCGCCCAGGTCAAGATCGGCGCCGCCCATGCCGTCTGGATCGAAAGCGAGGTGGCCGCCTGGGTAGACGCCCGCATCGCTGAATCTCGCGGGGAGGCTGCCTGACCATGGACAAAAAAAAGGCCGACCAACAGGCCAGCCCCAAGCATTCGAGCGTCGAGAATACCACCACCCAGGCCCAGCGCGCACGCCTGCTGGATGCCCTGGAGCTGGGCCCCATCACCACGATCGATGCCCGCTCGCGCCTGAATATCATGATGCCCGCGGCCCGGGTCAAGGAGCTGCGCAGCCTCGGCCATCCCATCGTCACGCACCTGCGCGACCTCTACGACGATCAGGGCCGCCGGCACTCCCGAGTCGCCGTCTACTACCTCGCCGGTCGTGGCCAGGAGGTCGCATGAAAGCGCTAAAGATCCCCGACGAACGGTCGATAACGGTCATTGCCAGCAATCACAGTCGGGGCTATCGTTCGCCCGTCACGGCAAATTCCGTGACCGGGTTTGGCGACCCGACTTACGAAAGGCGCAACAGCGCCCAACTACGAATTGCAGGCGCTTTTTTTGTGCCCGCAATCTCGCTTTATGGTGGGTTGCGCGGGGAGACCGAAAGGTCTGCCGGTGTCCTTTCGTGCCGGTTCGCCAACCCCGCGCAATCCGCCACCCAACATCGTTTGGCGACGATCGGTGGCGGTTCCTCAACGAAAGGAGCTGCACCCATGAACACCCGAAATCCGTCCGCCCTGCTGGCCCGTGCCGCGGCACATCGCGCAATGGCCCTCTCTGCCCTCTCGGCAAACTCCTCCCTTTCCTCGCGCCTCAAGCGGTACAACCATCACATGGCCGTCGCTCGCCTCCTGCAATCCTCGGAGGTGAACCATGGCCAGTGCTAAGCCCATCAGCGGCCCCGCCGTCACCGGCGCCCACCAGCGCTTCTGCGATACCGGCCAGGTCGACAAGAACCAGCACCTGTTCTGCGTAAACGCCGGCGTGGACATCGAGGATGCTCTTGAGTCGGCATCCTGCAACCTGCAGATGACCTTCGAGATCATCCAGAGCGCGGCTATGTCCGCCGCACGCGACGATAACGGTCCTCTCTACGGCAGCAATGCCTTCCTGGTGCTCAGCGCATTGGAGGGCGTGCACGCGGTGATCGAGGCGGTCCGTGAAGGGCTCGACGAAGCGAACCAGGCGAAGCTGAGGTAGGGCAATGGCCGGCAAGACGAAGGGCGACCGAGGTAAGGGCTCGCCCCCGTTCTTCCCTACGCAGAACCGCATGGTTCAGTCGCCTGGGCATCGCTCGCTCAGCTTCACCGCGCGCGTCGTGCTGCAGGAGCTGTGCTCGCAGTTCAATGGGAGGAACAACGGCGACCTGTCGGCTACCCGGACGATGGCCGAGGAGTGGGGGATCGGCTCAGACAACACGCTGCGAAAGGCCCTCAAGGAGCTTGAGGCCGCCGGCTGGATCATCCAGACCCGGAGCAGCCTGTTCTCCCGTCATGGCGCCCGCTGCGCGCTCTATGCGCTCGGCTGGCTACCTATCAACGAGTGCGAAGGGAAGGGTCTGGAGGTGGCACCGACCAGGGCGCCGCTCCGCCCACTGCCCGACCTGATGACTTGCGTTTGATCCTGCGCATTTTCTGCGACTGTACGGCGCACTTTTTGCGCACGTAGACCGGGAAAACACCCCGGAAACAGGCCTTTTTGGGGCTCTACGTGCGCAGAATCTGCGCCATAAACACGGTTTTACGTACGCAGAAAGTGCGCACCCTTTTAGACGTCTGCCATGTACCTATGGTGAAACCATGAATGAACACCGGCTTTTCCAAGGCTCGAAAGAGGACGAAAACAGGGTGCAAATGGCGGGCGGCCCTCGCGACGCAAATTACACCCCGTACCCCGCGCAGATTGCACCCCGTAGAGATGGCGCAGATCTGAGCCATCATCCAGGACTGGATCATCCGAAACCCAGCGCAAAGCGAACGAAACCCAGTCGGTTACCGATGGGTTACCTGAACGCCAGGAGACCCCATGGTCCAGATCTGGGCCATCTGCAAATTCGCAGACCCCTCAAGCTGAGGGGTTGGGTACACGCCGGCGCCGCACACCCCGCTAACGCTCGCAGCGTTACCCAGGCGTTTCCAACTACCGGAAAGCCGGTAGATCGCCTGGCCAACTTCCTCAACCTGAGGGAGTGCGTACCGATTGCGCGAAATCCCTCGCCTGCGAGGGCTTTTACTCAGTCTGAGGAAAAGGGTGGGAGGGAATCGCTGTGATGGACCTGGAGCAGGACATTCTCGCTCGCCTGGCGCGGATGGGCGTAGAGCCCCTGATCGGCGGATTGATCCCAGAGAAGGCCGCGGCGGTGCTGCTGGGCTACTCGCCGGCCTACATGAGGCAGCAGGCCTCCCGGGGACTGTCGCCGCTGCCGTTCGTGATGCGTGGCAACCGGCGGTTGTACCGGATAGCAGACATCAAGAGGTTCGCGCAGGACATAGCCTGAAGGCGCAGAAGATCGAAGGTTTGTTGGCGTGCAGCCCGAGGGAGCGGGCCGCAGCATATCGGTAACGCCCAGCAGGGCATACCGGACGCCAAGAGGCCCAGATGGACACCGCTCAAGCCAAGCAGATCATCCAGTCGCTGGAAGACACCACTACCGCCATCACCAATCGATACAACGCCACCGACGCCAAGGCGAAAGAGACTCTGGATCGCGTCGGCGCCCTGGAGCAGGAGTTCGCCCGCCTACCCGCTGGCGGCTTCACCGCCTCCGCCCCGACCAAGACCAACCCCGTCGCCGCGGCCATCGTCGAAGGCGACCAACTGACCACCGTTCGCGCTGGCGCCCCGTCCACTGGCCTGATGAACGTCCAGCAGCCGCTGCGCGCCGCCATCAGCAACCCGGGCAGCGGCCAGACCGGCGACACCGCCTATCCCACCCCCACCTACCGCGAGACCAACGTCCAGGGCATCCCGGCCGTCCGCCTGTCCATCCTGGACCTGCTGCCCACCGTCTCGATCAGCGAGAAGGTCTATGAGTTCGTGGTGCTGGATGGCTACCTGAACGCCGCCGACTACCAGGTCAAGGAAGGCGACCTCAAGGCCGGTACCGACCTGCCCACCAAGCTGGCCCGCTCCGAGGTGGCCACCATCGCCCACTGGCTGCCGGCCTCCCTGCAGGTGCTGGACGACAATGCCGGCCTGCAGACGCTGATCCAGCAGGTGCTGTCCGTGGGCTGCCGCCAGAAGCTCGAGCGTGAAGTGCTGATCGGCAACGGCGGTGACGGCAAGATCAAGGGCCTAGTGCCGCAGGCTACCGTCTACGACCCCATGGCCACTACCACCGCCGACCGCGTGGGCGCCGCTATCACCGACCTGAACGCCGCCGGCTGGAACGCCAACGCCATCGTGATGCACCCGGAGACCTGGTTCGCCATCTCCAGCGCCAAGAACACCACCTCCGACTACCTGCTGGGCAGCCCGCGCGATCCGTCGCCGGCCAGCCTGTGGGGCGTCCGCGTCGTCACCAGCCCGGCGATGGTCGCGAATATGGTCCTGGTGCTGGACACCTCGGTGACCGCGCTGCTGGACCGCCAGCAGGTGTCCGTCCAGGTATCGCGCCACGACGGCGACAACTTCCGCCGCAACATGGTGACCATCCTGGCAGAGCTGCGCGCCGGCCTGGCTGTGTACGCCACCAGCGGCACCCGCCTGGTCTCGCTGACCAAGCCGTCGAGCTAAGGGGAACACAATGGACGATCAACCGCTGACCGTTGCGGCCCTGAAAGAGCTGCTCGGCACCATCCATGTGATCCGCCAGCGCGAGCGCATCCGGCTCCGCATCTACGAACTGCAATCGAAGGGCCTGAGCGACGCCGAGGTGATCCAGTCTCTGCGCGACAACCCTCCGATCACCGAAATGCCGCTCTAGCGGTTGCGGCTGGGGATTAGTCGGCGAGTGCCCCGCTCCAAAAACCCCGACAGGCTGCGCGGTCCATCCTCTGGTAGCGGCACCGGTGGCAGCCATTCCTTCCCCTTGAGGTGCAGCGATGACCAATGACTACCGGCGCCGCCCTGCGCCTTTCCCCCGTGACCTGGCCGCCAAGATCGCCCGCAAAGCCGACGTGATGGCGAAGCGCTTCGAGGACCAGGTGCTGCGCGAGCTGACCAGCTCGGCTCGATCAGCGCTGAACCGTGGCCTGGAGCCGGAAGAAATCGCCCGCCAGCTGCAGCTGTGAGCCTGGGGGCGGGTAGAGACTTCAGCGCTTGCCGGCCGGACACCGCCCGCCCGGACAGATTTTCACGACCGCGAAATTACAGATTCTGTGCGGGCGCTACCCGCGAAAAATGAGAACGTCCGGCAAGGCCGGCGAGGAGACCGAAATGACCACCGCCGCCCACTACACACCGGCGACCACGATCAAGCTGTCTGGCCCGCTGGCCCGCCTGTTCGGCCGTACCCACCGCTACTTCCTGGACCGGGGAACCGCCGAGGAAGCCTTCAGCGCTCTGCGCAACACCCTGGACGGCTTCCGCGAGGCCATCGCTGCCCTGGAACGCCGCGGCCTGGTCTACGCCGTCTTCCGCAACCGGCAGAACGTCAGCGCCGACCGTTTCGAGCTGAGCGGCACCCGTGAAATCCGCATCGTGCCGGTCATGCGAGGCAGCAAGCGCGCCGGCGTATTGCAGACCGTCATCGGCGCCGTGCTCATCATCGCCGGTTACGCGCTCGCTGGGCCAACTGGCGGCGCCAGTATGGTGCTGGTGCCCGCAGGTATCGGGATGGTCGCTGGCGGCGTTGTCCAGATGATCAGCCCCCAGGCCAAGGGTCTCAAGACCAGTGCCGCGCCAGAGAACCAGCCCAGCTATGCCTTTGGCAGCGCCCGGAACACCACCGCTAGCGGCAACCCCGTCCCAGTGTGCTACGGCCATCGGCGCTGGGGCGGCGCGATCATCAGTGCCGGGATCTACGCCGAGGACGCCCAATGACCGACCGCATTCGAGTTGTACGCCTATACGGCACCCTCGGCGCCCGGTTCGGCCGTGTGCATCGTCTGGTCGTGAACAGCGCGGCTGAGGCGGTCCGAGCGCTATCGGTCCAGTTGCCCGGCTTTGAGCAGTTCTTCTACAGCGCCCGGGATCAGGGCGTGGTCTTCGCCGTCTTCCACGGGCGCCGGAACATCGGTCAGGACGAACTAGGCCACCCGCCAGGCCGCGCGGAGATCCGCATCGCGCCTGTGATCGAGGGCAGCAAGCGCTCTGGCGGCCTGCAGACGGTGATCGGCGTGGCGCTCATCGCTGCCGCGTCCTACTTTTCTGGTGGTCTGGCGGCCGGCGCTGCCGGATCGGGAGGCCTATTCGGCACGGCCGGCTATGCTGGTGGCGCGGTCTGGGCAGCTGTGGGCACGGTCGGCATCTCGTTGGCGATAGGTGGCGTCACCCAGATGGTGACCAAGCAGCCCACCGGGCTGAGTAACAGCGATAGCGCTGACAACTCGCCTAGCTACAGCTTCAACGGCCCGGTGAACACCCAGGCCCAGGGCAACCCGGTGCCGCTGGGCTATGGCCGGATGATCGTCGGTAGTGCTGTACTGAGCGCCGGCATCTACGCGGAGGACAAGGCATGACCAGTCCCACCGACTACGGCGGCCTGACACCGACTGAGCGGATGCAACGTACTGTGCAAGCGACAGCGGCCCGCAGCTTTGGCGAGGTCCGTCGGCTGATCGACACAGCGCCCCGGCGCACCACCACCAGCGCCGACCCTGAATATCTGGACCTGGCCAGGATGGTGCTGCGCGTGGCCAGCCAATACGAACTGGAGTTGCGCGGCCTGGCGCTGACCTGGCTCTGCGCGGGAAATGCGGCAGCCGGTCAGCAGATTCGAGCCGAGGCAGCGGCAGCCGCTTGTGCCTGGACTGATTTCTGCTCTGGCCAAGGCCTGCAGCCGGACGAGCTGATTGCCGCGGCCGGTGGGCACCATCCTGTCGTGGTCGACCTGGTTCGCTGGGCGCCCGAGCCACAGCCGGAGCTGGTGGAGAAGTGGCGCGGCCTGTTCGCTGTGGCAGCCAGCGGCGAGGTCTTCGGCGAGGTCCGGCACTGATGAAGAAGCTCCGAATGCTCAAGCCGCGTACCAAGACGCTGGAGACTTCGAAGGCCAGCACCAGGCCCAGGGGTAACACCTGGGGCGAAGGCCGCGGAGGTCGTCCGTGGCGCCGCCTGAGGGATGAGATCCTGCTGCGCGATGCCTACACCTGCAGATCTTGCGGCCTGGTCTCACAGCACCTGGAAGTCGATCACATCGTCAACGTCGCCCAGGGCGGCACAGACGATCCGAACAACCTGCAGTGCCTGTGCCCTGCCTGTCATCGATCGAAGACCGCCCGCGAGTCAGCGGCAGCCCGCACCGATCCCGCTTGAGCGCACAAGAGGCCAGGGGCGGGGTAAATCTTCAGGAGATGAGGGGTCGGACACCGCGCCTCCTCGCACGCACAGATTTTTTTCCGGCTGGAGGAAAAGTTAAAGGCGGCCGGCCAGAAGTTAAAGGCGCTCACCAAGCTGAAAGCCGCGCCAGGTCTGGCTTAGGCTGTGTTAAAGAGGGTCCCAGATGTTAAAGCCATGGAGCCCAAAAAGTTAAAATTTAACCTCTGGGCAAAATGTAGAAACGTGACATGTCACGCAGCTGACAGTTGCGGTAACGTCAGGCTATTCGGCTGCTAAGGATGGAGCTATGTACCTGGTCAAGAGCTGCTACGGAAAAGACCATATCCTCCGCAGGAGGACGGTCAAGCTCGGTACGCTGTATGAGTACCGAGAAATTGAGTCAGAACAGATCGTCGACCCAGAAGAAGGGGTTTTCAGGTTCAGACTTTCACTCGACGAGGAGGTGGAAGTGCCCAGGGCCTGGGCGAACGCGATGTTCGCTGGAGCGATAGGCTTCGGCGATGAAGAGCCACCCCAAATGCTGGGGGCTTTTTCCGCGCGTATTGATCGTATTCACATGGTCAGATCCACACCCAATTCGGTGGTTTTCGCGCAATGCAATGCGCAGATAGAGCGCCATGCTCCTAATTGCTTCATTTACTGCATGTCAGCAGTCCGCCGAATTACCAATGCCGTCGGTATTTTTCCTGACTATGACGCTAGCTGGGCGATCACGCGATCCAAAGCTGCTGACATAGCCGATGCCCTAGGACGCAGTCTTTGGCAAGCTTTACGGGATCTTGAGCAAGCCGGAAAATCAGCGCTACCGGAAGGCATTTCTGTCGCCGATCTGCAGATAGTTTGCAGACATGAGCTCGTCAACTACGTATCAAGAGATCAGCACATCCAGGTGCATGGTGCTGTTTCCGTCGACGACTTCATGCAGAGCATCAGGGACATGTCATTCGTTAAGCCGCCAAGCTATGCGCATGAGTTGGAATATCGGTTTAGCTACACCTTGGTGCGCAGCGGTTTTGTCGTACAGCCCACCGTGAAGAACATCATCCTGCAAGCGGATGAGGTGATCGATCTGTTGGTGTAGGTGGAGGGCCAAAAAAACCCAGCGCCGGCAAATGTGAGTAGGAATGTGAGTAGGCCGCCGCGACCGAGACGAAGAATAGCGATCTGGCAACGGCTACAGGGTTGAGTTCGAGTCTCCCCCGGCACCAAGCAGTACCTTCCAGAATTCCTCGTGATCCCTGGAAGCCAGAGAAACCGCCCCCTGAGGCGGTTTTTTTGTGCCTGGAGATACCCGGCCGCGCCCTCGACACGCGCCTCAATCCACGATGAACAAGGTAGCGCCGGTGGCGGTCGAGGAGCGATGAGCCTCGGCATTGTCGGCCACCTGGTAGCTCATGCCGGCAGTCAGCGTGAAGAGGCGACCATCGGCCAGCTCGGTGTCCAGCCGACCGTCCAAGCAAAGCAGAATGTGGCCTTTGCTACACCAGTGATCGGCAAGGTAACCCGCGCTGTACTCGACCATGCGCACGCGTACTGCGCCAAACTGGCAGGTACGCCAAAGGGCTGACCCGGTTTCTCCAGGATGGACCCCGGGTTCGATCTTCGACCAATCGGTGGTCCCGAATGGAATGTCGTTGAGTTGCATGGTTGGCCTCGACCAGAAATGAGAAGGCCATGCTACCCAGGTCGTAAGCCGACAAAGAGCTACAGATCGGACGGATTTCTCCGATACTCACGGAAATAGCGTGTCAGCCATCCGCTGTTGTCCTTGCCGGCTCCCGGACATCACCCTTCGCCTGGCAAAATCGCTCTGCAATACAGTCGTTGTACCCGGGAACGCGCCGGCCTCTTTTTCGTACCAGCTCCTGATCGCCACGCCCGTTCCACTCCCGAGGAAGGATGCCTGTTGAAATCGCTACTTCTGGGCCTCGCCCTGCTGCTGACCGGCTGCAACCACTACAGCGATGCCGGCCCGCTCTGCGAGCCCAGTCCGCTGAGCGGCGAGGACTGCCAGAGGCGTCAGCCGGTCGGCAACTACCTGATGGATAAATATCGGGAATGGCAGCGTTACCAGTAGGCTGACGCCTGCCTGAGATTTGCCGAGACCAAAAGATGCGCCTATGCCCTCGCCTGCTAATTGCACTGCTGCTGACCCTGGGTGGCTGCGCCGTGCAGCGACCGGTCGACCTGGCCGATCAAGGTGGCGAGTGGGGCCGCTCGCCCAGCTGGACGCTGCAGGCGCGGTTGCACAGTGCCCTCTATGGCTGCGAACTGCTGGTGCTTGATGGCAACAACGCGCGGCTGGCCGGCGAACAGGGGCGGCTGCCAGCGTTCCACCAGCAACTGAACGCCTGCCAGGCGCAGGCCCTGACCACGGCAGCCAGCGCCACGGGGCAGCTACCGGTCGGGCAAGACGCTGATCTGCGCAATGCCCAGCAGCTTTACCTCGCGACCTGGCGGGATTATCTCGGCAGCCTCAGCATCGAGCATCCCGCCGATCGGCAGCGCAAGCAGTCTTACCTTGAGGCGCGCGCGGCGCTGCTGGAGACGGCAACCAGAGCGCCAGGGCGTCGGCCTTGAGGCCTGGGTCACGACCGCACAGCCAGCTGACAGTCGGCAGCTGAATCCCTGGGGCAAAGCGTGCAATAGTAAGACTCCGATACGGACGCGAGACCTTGCGCATGGAAACGCTCTCTCCCCTCTCCCAGGTGGCGGTCAAGGACCTGGAAACGGCCCAGACCGCAGCTCGCTTTTCCCCCGACTTCATCGACCGCCTCCTCTCCCGATGCGAGACGCGCATCGGCGAGATGGAGGAGTGCCCCGACATGAGTCCGGATCTACGGCTGATCCACATGCAGAACGTCGACCTGCTGGTGCGGACGGTGGTGGGCGAATGCCGTCATCGCGATCAGATCCGCCGGGTGCAGCGGATCCTCAGCTTCTGCGAAGCGCACGCCGACTGGTTGCAGCTGCCGCTGGCGGCGAGCAAGGGCGCCGCCTAGCGGCTGGACGAGAAGCGTCGGCGTGCGACGACTTCCCGGACAGCATCCAGCAATGGGCGCCAGCGGGCCCTAACCGGCCCGTCGTAGCAGCAGCACCCCGGCCACGGCGCAGAGCAGTGCAGGTGCCAGCACCGCCAGCAGCGGCGAGAAGCCGAACACCAGGCTGGAGGGGCCAAGCAGGTCCTGGAAGATCCGCAGGGCGAAGCCGATGATCACGCCGGTGAAGATGCGCTGGCCCAGGGTCACCGAACGCAGCGGCCCGAAGATGAAGGAGATCGCCATCAGCACCAGGGCAGCGGTCACCAGCGGCTGGAAGATCTTCGACCAGAAGGCCAGCCAGTAGCTCTTGTTGCTCAGCCCCTGGTCGGCCAGGTAGTGGATGTACCACCACAGCCCGGAGATGGAGAGCGCATCCGGCTCCATGATCACGGTGTCGAGCACCTGCGGGGTGAGTTCGACGTTCCAGATCACCTTGGGCTCCTGGCGGACGCTGGTCTGCCGATCGCCGAAGTCGGTAATGCTGACGTTCTCCAGCTCCCAGTGGTCGCCACGATAGATGCCGCGCTGGGCGAAGCTGGATTGCAGCAGGTGCCGCTGGTCGTCGAACTCGTAGCGCGTCACGCCCAGCAGCAGGCCGTTGGGTTGCACGGCGTTGACGTGGGTGTACTCATGCCCCTGGCGGTGCCAGAGACCGTGGCGGGAGCTCTGCGCCTTGCCGGCGCTCTGCGCCAGGGCGCGCCCGCTCTGGGCCAAGTTCTCCGACCAGGGCGCGACGTATTCGCCGACCAGGATGCCGGCGATGAGCAGCACGAACATCGGCTTCATCACCGCCCAGACGATGCGCCCGAGGGAGACGCCGGCCGCGCGCATCACGATCAATTCGCTGCTGCTGGCCAGGGTGCCCAGGCCGATCAGGCAGCCGATGAGCGCGGCCATGGGCAGCATC
>CAUQPA010000042.1:0-14462 GCA_963519325.1 uncultured Pseudomonas sp.
GGCGACCGGCTACCTCGGCCTGCGCCGTGGCGACGGCGGCAGCGGCTACGTGCAGGCGGCGGGCCTCGGCACCCTCTGCTTCGCCACCGCGCTGCTGGTCCAGGGCCTGGTCAGGCGGCTGCTGGACAGCCAGGCCCTGGCCGAGGACCGCGCCACCACCGTGGCCGAGCTGCAAGCCCTCAATGCACTCATCCTCGCGCGCATGCGCACGGGCATCCTGGTCTTCGATGCCGAATACCAGGTGCTGCTGACCAATCCGGCGGCCCGGCGCCTGCTCGGCGTGGACGACGAGGCGCCGATCACGCCACGCAGCCTGGGCCTGGCCCAGCGGCTGGAGGAATGGGAGCGCAACCCCAGCATCCGACCCGCCCCCCTGCGCGCCTATGCCAACGGGCCGCTGCTGCAGCCGAGTTTCGCCCGCCTGCAGCAGGCCGAAGGCGAGCGGGTGCTGACCTTCCTCGAGGACGTCTCGCGGATCGCCCAGCAGGCCCAGCAACTCAAGCTCGCCTCCCTCGGCCGCCTCACCGCCGGTATCGCCCACGAGATCCGCAATCCGCTGGGCGCCATCAGCCATGCGGCCCAGCTGTTGCAGGAATCCGAAGAACTGGCCATGCCAGACCGCCGCCTGGCGCAGATCATCCAGGATCAGTCGCGGCGGATGAACCGGGTGGTGGAAAACGTCCTGCAGCTGTCACGCCGGCGCCAGGCAGCGCCGCAGCTGATCGACCTGCGCTACTGGGCGCACCGCTTCGCCGGCGAGTTGCGCCCTACCCTGCCGTCCGGCCAGACGCTGCACGTCAAGACCGAGCCCGGCACCCTGCAGACCCACATGGACCCCCACCAGCTGGGGCAGATCCTGACCAACCTGGTGCAGAACGGCCTGCGCTACAGCTGCCAGAAGCACGGCGTCGGCCAGGTCTGGATCAATACCTACCGCGACCCGGACAGCGACCTGCCCATCCTCGAGGTCATCGATGACGGACCGGGCGTCGCCGCCGAGCAGCTGGACCACCTGTTCGAGCCCTTCTTCACCACCGAAAACAAGGGGACCGGGCTGGGCCTGTACATCTCTCGCGAGCTTTGCGAGAGCAACCAGGCCAGACTTGGCTATCATCCCTTGGCGAGCGGCAGCTGTTTTCGCATCACCTTCGCCCATCCCCGCACAATGAGCTGAGCATGGCCCGACAGAAAGTCCTGATCGTCGACGATGAACCCGATATCCGCGAACTCTTGGAAATCACGCTGGGCCGGATGAAGCTCGATACCGCCAGCGCCAAGAACATCGCCGATGCGCGGGCCGTCCTCGAGCGGGAAAGCTTCGACCTCTGCCTGACCGACATGCGCTTGCCCGATGGCTCGGGCCTCGACCTGATCCAGTTCATCCAGCAGCGCCTGCCGCAGCTGCCCGTGGCCATGATCACTGCCTTCGGCAGCCTGGAGACTGCGGTCCAGGCACTCAAGGCTGGCGCCTTCGACTACCTCACCAAGCCGGTGGACCTGCCGCGCCTGCGCGAACTGGTCGGCACCGCGCTGCGACTATCCGGCAACGGCACCACGCCGGCCGCTGGCGCCAGCGAAACCCAGCTGCTCGGCGATTCGCCACCCATGCGCGCCCTGCGTGGCCAGATCGCCAAGCTGGCGCGCAGCCAGGCACCGGTCTACATCAGCGGCGAGTCAGGCAGCGGCAAGGAACGGGTGGCCCGCCTGATCCATGAGCAGGGCCCGCGCGCTGGCCGGCCCTTCGTCCCGGTCAATTGTGGCGCCATTCCCTCGGAGCTGGTGGAAAGCGAATTCTTCGGTCATCGCAAGGGCAGCTTCACCGGCGCCATCGAGGACAAGCAGGGCCTGTTCCAGGCCGCCCAGGGCGGCACCCTGTTCCTCGACGAGGTGGCCGACCTGCCGCTGCCGATGCAGGTCAAGCTGCTGCGCGCCATCCAGGAAAAGGCCGTGCGCCCGGTCGGCAGCCAGCAGGAGATCAGCCTGGACGTACGCATCCTCAGCGCCACGCACCGAGATCTCGCCGCCGAGGTGGCCGCCGGCACCTTCCGCCAGGACCTCTACTATCGCCTCAACGTCATCGAATTGCAGGTGCCCGCGCTGCGCGAGCGCCGCGAGGACATCGGCGTCCTGGCCAGCTACATGCTCGAACGCCTGGCACGGGAGGCGGGACTCGCCCCGGCGACGCTCGGCGAGGATGCCCTGGCCAAGCTCAAGAGCTACCGCTTCCCCGGCAACGTGCGAGAGCTGGAAAACATGCTGGAGCGCGCCTACACCCTCTGCGAGGGCGACGTCATCCGGCCCGCCGACCTGCGCCTGGCCGATGCCCCGGCCGCCACTGCCACCGGCGAGGCCAGCCTGGCCAACATCGCCAATCTCGAGGACCACCTGGAGTCCATCGAGCGCCAGCTGATCATGCAGGCACTCGAAGAAACCCGCTGGAACCGGACCGCCGCGGCGGAACGCCTGGGCCTGTCGTTCCGCTCGATGCGCTACCGCCTGAAGAAGCTCGGCATCGACTGATCAGCCGAGCGCCAGCCGCGCCGCGGGCGCATAGGGTGCGGGGTCGATGATGGGCGTGCGCTCGGTGAGCAGATCGGTCAGCAACTGGCAGGAGGCCGGCGCCAGCACCAGGCCATTGCGGTAGTGCCCGCAGTTGAGCCAGAGCCCGGGCAGCTCCGCTACCGGACCGATGAAGGGCACGCCATCCGGCGATCCCGGTCGCAGCCCCGCCCAGTGCCCGACCGGCGCCTGCGCGGCCAGCGCCGGCAACAATTCGGCCGCGGAGGCCTGCAGGCTGGCCAGCGCCTCGGCGGTCGGCGTCTTGTCGAACTCGGCATGCTCCAGGGTGCTGCCGATCAGGATGTGACCGTCCCGCCGGGGAATGGCGTAGCGCCCCTTGGCGAGCACCATGCTGGACAGATAGCCCACCGGTTGGCGATACAGCAGCATCTGCCCCTTCACCGGCCGCACGGGCACCGCCAGCCCCAGCATCTGCAGCAGCTCGCCGCTCCAGGCCCCCGCGCAAACCACCACCGACTCGGCGCGAAGCTCCGCGCGAGGCGTCCGCACCCCCACGACCCGCGCGCCCGCGCGCAGGAAGCCGGTCACCGGGGAGTCGCTCAGCAGGGTCACGTTCGGCAGGCGCAGCAGGGCTTCCCGCAGGGATCGCACCAGCCGCGGATTGCGCACATTGGCCACCCCCGCCATGAAGACCGCGCGCTCATAGCCCGGCCCCAGCACCGGCACCCGCTGCCGCACCTCCGCGACCGAGACCGACGCCAGCGGCCGCACATTGCGCCGCGCCCAGTCCAGTGCCTCGGCCTCATCCTCCAGATCGAGCCAGTACAGCCCGGTCACCTCGACCTCGGGGTCCACCCCCGTCTCCTGCCGCAACCGCTCGCCGAGCACCGGATAGAAATCCTGCGACCAGTGCGCCAGCGCCGTCACCGCCGGCTGATAGCGCCACGGATAGAGCGGCGAAACGATGCCGCCCCCCGCCCAGGACGCCTCCCGCCCCGGCTCGCCACGTTCGACCACCACCACCCGCCGACCGCTCAAGGACAGGTGATACGCCGACAACAGCCCCAGGGCACCGGCACCTATCACAGCTACATCGAAGATCACGTAATACCCTCGCTATCTGACCTTGACAGTGTCCGTCCTGACGAGCAAAAAGACACATTCAAGACGGCACACTCCCCTTTTTCACGGATGAAAATGAAGAGAACCTCTGAACTCGGACTGAGCCTGTTCGAGTTACTCGTGACCCTTAGCATACTGTCCATTTTCGCGACCTTCGCTGCCCCCGTAGTCTCGAGTTGGCTCGAGCGAGCTCGCCAGGACGCGCTCAGCAACACCCTCCTCCGCCATTTGCACGCCGCGCGTGTCCTCAGTATCGAACGTGGCCATACCGTGGCGTTGTGCCCCATCGACGAGTCGGGCTGCGGAGATGACTGGACACGGGGATGGCAGTTGAGAGACATCGAAGCCGATGAAGTCCTGCTTCGCCATGTCGACCTGCCTGGCGGGGTGAAGATCAGATGGAATCGGACAACCCACATTGCCTATCGCCACAACGGTACCAGCGCCGGGCTCAACGGGACGATTTCTCTGTGCGATGCGCGCGGTAACGAAGTGCATCGCATCGTCATCAGCAACCATGGCCGCACGCGTCTGGCCAAGGGCAGGGGCGGACCTCTCTGTCTTGTGCAGGCAGAACATTGATCACCTCGGGGGTAGCAACCGGCCATCCTCGATCTCCCTCCGACCGTCCCCTCCCAGGCGACAGCGGAAGGGCCCGGCAAGACACTAGCGGCTGATCGAGTCTGGGAAGGCATCATGGAACGCGCCGCTGCGCAGAAGGGTTTCACGCTACTCGAGATGCTGACCGTAGTGACGCTGCTGGGGATCTTCGCAGCTATCGCCGTCCCGAGCTTCACTGCCCTCATCAATCAGACGCGTACCAGCAGTGCCGCGGACAATGTCTTTGCCCTGATCATGCACGCACGGTCGGAGGCGGTGCTCAGGCGGACTACGGTGCTGCTCTGTCTCTCGGACGTCCAACTGGTCTCGGTGCTGGGCTCCTGCACCACTCCCGCAGCGACACTGCGCCAGGTCGCCATCAATCCGGCTCAGGTAGCTGTCCAGGCGAGTCAGGCGAATATGAGTTATTTCGCCGATGGTACTACCAGCGCCAACGCCAATACCCGTATCAGCTATCTGGTCTGTCATGGCCAGGATCAGGCGTCCGGCTACAAGATCGACATTCAACGCAACGGCGTGACCCGGCGTTACGCCAAAGGCAAAGCGGACGAAGCGGGCAGTGCCCTGACCACGTGCACACCATGAATCGATCAATCAGCAACGCTGGCGGTTTCAGTCTGATCGAGGTCCTGGTGACGCTAGTGCTCGTTACGATCGGGGTATTGGGCATGGTCGCACTGCAGAGCAAATCCATCGCCTTCACCCAGGACACTACCCAGCGCAATACCGCCGCTACCCTGGCGCAAGACGCGCTTGAATTGTTGCGGGCGCAGGGCAAGGTCGCGGAAAAAAAGACCGGCGACGCCTTCACGGCAGTCGACGATTGCACCAGCACGCCCAGCGAAGCGGACAAACAACTGGGTTGCTGGTCTCAGGAAGCCGCTCGCCTGCTTCCGGGCGTAGATGCCGACCTGTTGAAGAACGAGTTTCATGTGTGCAAGGCCAAAGCCGCCAAGACCTGCGACGCCGCTGGCACCACGGTCGAGATTCAAGTCGCCTGGAAGATCAAGAGTGGAGACTGCCTGGATAGCCAGGACGCCGCCGACCCTGACTCGGACAAAAGCATTTGTCGCTATCGACTGCGGTCGGAGCTCTAGCCATGAGTCGTCATCAACGAGGCCTGTCTCTCATCGAATTGATGATCGCCCTGGTGATCAGCAGCTTTCTCATCCTGGGCGTGACCCAACTCTATATCAGCAATAAACAGAACTATCTGTTTCAACAAGGTCAGGCAATCAATCAGGAGAACGGTCGCTATTCGATAATGCTGTTGGAGCAACAGCTATCCAAGGCGGGTTTCAGACGGCGCCCCTTCGTCGACGTCAAGGCCGAATTTCCGGCGAAAGACTATACCTTTTGCACGTTCGCGGCCGGCGAAACCATCAATACACCCGATAACCAGACCCTGTGCCTGAGGTACAAGCCCAGGGATACGGCCGAACTGGACTGTTTGGGTTTCGGGGCCACCGACACGGCCAACCTGAAAATCCCCTACACCAATACCGCCAACGAATTCGTCGAGCGCTATACGTTGACGAAGAATGCGTCCGAAGATCTTCCAGGTCTGACCTGCCAGACCACGCAGGGGACAGGAACCCTGATCGAGGGCGTGGCCGATGTACGCTTCGACTTCGGTGTGAGCAATACGGCGAGAACGGTTTCCAGCTACAGCGAAAAGCCTACGGCGGATCAGCAAATCGGCGCGGTTCGTTATCGCCTGTTACTGGCCAGCAGCAGAAATCTGTATACAGGGGCCAATCCCATCATCGCGGACTGGAACACCCGCTACAAAACCACCTTCGTCGATAGCGACAACCGTATCTATCAAGTCGCCGGCAGCACCATCAGCCTGAGAAACCTGATGCCATGAATCGTCGATCCCAACGGGGTGCCTCATTGCTGATCGCCTTGATCATGCTCATCCTCATCACTCTGCTGGCAGTGTCGAGTATCCAGGAAAATACGCTTCAGACTCGGATAACCGGCAACCTGCTCGAAGAGAAAAACCTGCTCGCTTCGGCCGAGGCCGGCCTGAGAGATAGCGAACGCCGGCTCAGTAAAAATGGCCCGCCCGACGGCTGTCCGCAACCTCTGACGGCAAAGCCTTGCGTTCAAGGCTTCGTTCCCAGCACTGCCGACGGTTACAAAACCGACTTCGTTGGCAAGTCGCTGGCCTATGGAGATACCAGCAACCCGACCACATTGGACCGGAACGTACACTGGTATCTAAGAGATATTCCCCAGGGTGCCAATAGTAGTTGCAGCGATCCGGAGAAGAATGCGAGAGGTGAGGGTTGCGTGTCCTATTACGAAGTCAACGCCCAGGCATACAGATCAGACGCCACGTCGGCTGATGCAAAGCCCTGCTCGGTTGACGTGGTCTGCCTGAGAGCTGTGATCTCCAGGCAATTCTAGATAGCAAGGAATCAATCATGAAAGCCTGCTTGGCGGGATTGCTGATAACTCTGGGCACCCTGGCGTCTTCTCTGCAAGCAATAGCCGCAGATGATGTCAACGTGGCGCAAAGCCCTCTGTTCGTGACCGACTCCGTTCCGCCGCTGAACCTGTTGGTGATGGGACGCGATCACAAGCTCTTTTACGAGGCCTACAACGATGCGTCGGATCTGAATGGTGACGGCATCCTGGACATTGGCTACAAGGGCTACAAATCCAAAGCCGATAAAGGCATCGACTATTACGGCTACTTCAATTCCAAACTCTGCTACACCTATACCAACAGCCGTTTCGTTCCAGCTGGTGCCGGCACTGGCGTGACGGGCAAGGAGTGCAGCAACCAATGGAGCGGTGACTTCCTGAATTACGTCACCACGTCCCGCATGGATGCGCTGCGCAAG
This sequence comes from uncultured Pseudomonas sp., assembly GCA_963519325.1. Classification (GTDB taxonomy): domain Bacteria; phylum Pseudomonadota; class Gammaproteobacteria; order Pseudomonadales; family Pseudomonadaceae; genus Chryseomonas. Next base: position 7,119 of record CAUQPA010000042.1, read on the forward strand.
GTTCTTTATGGCGGCTACCGAAGTACCGACGATGCCACTACCACAGTTCTGCAGGGCTCCCATATCCCGCAGGATGCCCATACTTGGGGCAAGGAATACACCAGCATCGCCGTCGACGGCTACGACATCAGCAAGTTCGCTCCACTGAAGGTTCCGACCGTCGGTTACCGGCACCTGATTGCCGTGGCCTCCCTGAGCGAAACAGGTGTACCTCAGATGCGGGTACTGACCAATGTCAACCTGCGTGTCTGGAACTGGGTCTCCATCGAACGTCCGGTAGGAGGCGATACCTGCGTCAATGCCAGTGGCGCTCGCATCACCTGCACGGATGCAGGCCCGAAGAACGGCTGGACATTGATACCTCCCGCCAACTTCACCAGCCTGCAGATTTCCACTTGGGCGAAATCCGACGCCAGCCATCCAGCGAGCGGTGGCGCCATGGATACCCTCTTTGCTGGAGACGCCGTCGCTAGCCGGTTGTGTGGTTCCAAAGCGATCAGTAACGGGATCTACGCACCCAACTCAGATAACAACCCCTTCAATGGAGCCAGAACTCCCGGGGGTCAGACGTGCAGCAACGACTATTACATCACTCGAATCACAGGCAAGCTGAAGGTCGATACCGCGGGAACCTATAAGCTTTCCGTCGACGGCGACGATGCCGTCGAAGTGAAGCTGGGAGGCACGACGGTAGGCTGGTATGGCGGCCATGGACCGCTCAACAGTGGTAGCGACGGCCACTCCGGAAGCGTAAGTCTGCAGGCGAATGTCGAGTATGACATCACCTTCCGCCATGAAGAGGTATCGGGAGGCGATTCTTGGGGGCTGTACTGGCAGACCCCGCAGGGCAAGGCCGACGATGCGGCGCGAACCGACTACAACATTCGCGTCGAAGTCTGCCCCAGTGATTCCGGCACGACCAGTAATGCGGCCTTGCGTGAGTCGAACTGCCGCCTTTACCTGAAAGGTAACTACAAACCCACCGGCATCCTCCACGACTACGGCGAAACCGACAAGATGTATTTCGGGCTCCTGACCGGGTCCTACAAGAATCATTTCTTTGGCGGTGTTCTGCGTTCCAATATCCAGAGCTTCGCACGTGAGCTCACGCTCAGCACGGGGCAGTTCTGCCTGAATGGCAACTGTGGCAGCGGCAAAGACGTCAGTGGGATCGTCGATACCATCAATAGATTCCGCACCGTTGGCTTCACCTACTACAACTCCGATGGCTCGAGCAATTTTCAATACGATCAGGACAACTGCGGCTACAACCGCAATCCCACCAGCAATCTGGCGACTGATCCCTGCTACATGTGGGGCACTCCCACCGCGGAGATGATGTATGAGGCGCTGCGCTATTTTGCAGGTGCCTCAGGCCCTACCCCCACCTTTGCGTACTCCAAGACGGATACGACGACACCCGACGCCAAGTTGGGCCTGTCGCAACCCGACTGGATACCCCCGTATTCCAAGGGCAATGGCGGTTCTGGCTATCCGCGCTGCTCTGTTCCCGCCATGACCGTCCTGAGCGATATCAATCCAAATTACGATTGGAAATTGCCTGGCAGCCGCTGGAAAAACAACACGGATAGCAGTGGCAATCCCAAATCCATCAGCGATCTCAACGTCAGCACCGAAACCGATGCTATCGGAACGGCAGAAGGCCTGAACAACACCAAGGTCTTCATCGGCGAAACCGAAGCGGATGCGGATAGCGCACCCACGCAGAAAACCCTGACGGCTCTTTCCCAGGTTCGCGGACTGGCGCCCGAAGAGCCTGGCAAGCAAGGCACCTATTACTCGGCGGGGATCGCCCGTTTTGCTGCCATGCACAATATCGGCGGCAGCAAGCCTCTGCTCACCTATGCCGTGGCACTCGCCTCGCCTTTCCCCAAGATCGAGTTTCCGGTGGGTGACAACAAGATCACTCTCGTTCCGTTCGCCAAATCCGTACAAAATCCTGGCCTGAATCAGTATCAGGCGACCAACCAGATCGCGGACTTCTACGTCCAGAAACTGGCCAACACCACCGCAGCGAATGCCGATAGCACGGTCAATGGCGGCCTGCCCTATGCGGAATTTCGTATCAACTGGGAGGACAGCGAGGAAGGTGCCGATTTCGACATGGATGCCATCGTTCTCTATACGCTGGCGGTAGCTCCGGATCCCGCCGATGGCAACAAGCTCAAACTCAAGGTCACCCTGGCGTCCGAATACGCGGCTGGCGGTGCCCTTCAGCATATGGGCTATACCATCTCGGGCACCGACAAGGATGGCCTCTACCTGGAGGTCTGCGACCTCAGGGACGGTACGGTCAACAACGGCCAACGCAGCGTCTGTGATGGTCAGACGGCCTACCGGCTCAATACGCCACCCAATCGACCCGCTGGCTGGTGTATTGCCAATCTGGACAACGCCGAGTGCAAGGGCTTGCCACCCACCGCGGTCCGCCAATTCAATGCGACGGGTGTCGGCGCAGGTGTCCTCAAGGATCCCCTCTGGTATGCCGCCAAGTATGGCACCACCGGCAACTGGGACGCCGATAATGATCAGGTACCCGACAACTATCTGCTGGTGACCAACGCCTTAACCCTGAAAGATCAACTGGCCAAGGCGTTCAACAGTATCGTCCAGAAGAACTCTTCCGTTACTCGGGTAACGGTCCAAGGCGGCCAGACCGACAATACCGGGCTGGGCGGGCGAGTTGTCTATCGAACCTCCTTCAACGCCGATGGCTGGACGGGTGACCTGATCAAGGACACCTACAAGGATGATGGCAAGACGGTCAGCACGACCGTCAGAGCCAATTTCCCCAACGGACGCGTCGTCAAGATGGTAGGCGCCGATGGCAAAAGCCTGCAGGATTTTTCCTATAGCGGGCTCAAGGGAAGGACCTTCGAAGGCGCGGATCTGCAGGACCTCATAGACCGAGCGCCCTCTGGCAACAAGGACGGACTAGGCGCGGACCGCGTGAAGTTCCTGCTTGGCCAATGCACCTCATCGAGCTGTCCGAGTTTCCGAACCCGTACCTCGCTACTGGGCGACATCGTCAATTCTTCACCGGTCCTGGTAGGCCCGGCGCAATACCTGGCCTATCGCATCGGCAAGGTCGATGGGACGGCGGCGAGTTACGCCGAGTTCCAGAAGACCCAGGCATCGCGGCGCGCGCAAATCTATGTGGGCGCCAACGATGGCATGCTGCATGCCTTCGATGCAGACACCCTTACCGAAACCTTCGCCTTCGTACCGACGCCCGTCATCCCCAACCTCAATCGACTGATGGCCAGGGACTATGGCACGGCCAATCTTTCTCACCACTACTATGTCGATGGCCCGATCACGGTCCGAGATGTCTATTTCAACAATGCCTGGCATACGGTGCTAGTTGGGACACTTGGCGGAGGCGGACGTGGCCTGTTCGCGCTGGACATCACGGATCCAGATCCGACAAAGATCAAATTGCTTTGGGAATTCACCTCCGACAACTCAGCCACGCTCGACGTGGATAGCAAGCTAAGCAATCTGGGCTACAGCTTTGGTAAGCCATCCATAGAACGCCTGCATACCGGTGATTGGGCAGCCATCTTCGGCAACGGCTACTACAGCGCTAACGGCCAATAGCAGCAAGGCGATCCTCTATGCCCTGAAGATCGAAGATGGCACCTTGATCAAGGCACTGGCAGCAACCAGTCCCACGGGCGGCAGCAACGGTCTCTCCACCATCCAGGCTGCTGATTACAACGCTGATATCGTGACGGACGCGGCCTATGCCGGAGATCTGCTGGGCAATCTATGGCGATTCGATCTGTTCAAGGCGAGCACGACCGATGATCCTTTTGCCCGGGACAATGATGGGAAGGACAGAGCAAGAGACTTCGCAGTGGCTTTTGGCGGAGCGCCCCTCTACCGAGCCACCACCAACGACCAGACCACCGGGACCAATGCAGGTAAGCCCCAAGCGATCACGGTAGCTCCGGTGCTGATCCAGCACCCTACCTTGACCGGTTACTTGATTGCCTTTGGTACGGGACGCTATATCGGGGTCAATGACAAGGTCGCGCCCTTCGATGTCCAAACGGTCTACGGCATCTGGGATCGCTGGACTCTGGGTCAAACCACTACCGCCGCCTTGACGAAGGACCGGAATCGCTCCTCTTTGCAACAGCAGACACTGACGGCTGCTACCTATGCCAACAACGGCGTGACAAGGAATGTGCGACTCCTATCTGCCAACCCGATCAACTGGTACAAGGCCAGCGGCCAAGCGGACGGAGATGTGGATCGATCCGGCTGGTACGTCGATCTCAAGGTAGTAGGTACGACCACCAATACCGGCGAAAGGGTAGTATTCCCGTTGCGGACCCTGGGCGATTCTCTGGTTTTCACCAGTATCACGCCCAATGCCGACCCCTGCTCGGCAGGTCTCGACAGCATCCTTTACGCAACGGATGCCAAACAGGGCGGACGCACCTTGCACAATGTGTTCGATCTCAACAACGACGGCAAAATCGACGGAGCGGACAGCCTCAGCAGCGGTTCCATTTCCGGTACGGACGGAACCATTGGCGACAACTCCCTTACCGGCACTCGAACAGGCAATACGAACCTCACTACCCTGATCTGCGATTCCAGTGGCAATTGCATTTCGGCAACAGCGGGGCCTGCAGCCAACGGACGTCAATCCTGGCGCATGCTGTTGCCTGCCCAGTAGCAAAAAGGCCGCTGCGCGGGCGAGCAGCGGCCATTTCTTTACCAAACCCGTCCTGCCTCTTGGGCGTTATACCGCCTTCACTCTCAACTCCCGTGGCAGGGTGAAGGTGATGTTTTCCGGTTCGCCTTCCAGTTCCACTTCGCCGGTGGCGCCCCAGCTCTGCAGCCGGTCGATGACGCCGCGGACCAAGACTTCGGGGGCGGAGGCGCCGGCCGTGACGCCGATGCGTTGCACGCCTTCGAACCAGCTCTGCTGCATATCCTCGGCGCCATCGATGAGATAGGCCGGGGTACCCAGGCGCTCGGCGAGTTCGCGCAGGCGGTTGGAGTTGGAGCTGCTGGGGCTGCCCACTACCAGTACCACGTCGCTTTCCAGCGCCAAAGTCTTCACGGCGTCCTGGCGGTTGGTGGTGGCGTAGCAGATATCGTTCTTGCGTGGGCCGTTGATCAGGGGAAACTTGGCGCGCAGGGCGTCGATCACCTTGCGGGTGTCGTCCATCGACAGGGTGGTCTGGGAGACGTAGAACAGGGCCGCGGGGTTGCGTACCTCGAGCTTGGCCACGTCTTCCTCGTCTTCCACCAGGTAGATGGCACCACCAGCCCGGTCGTCGTACTGGCCCATGGTGCCCTCCACTTCCGGATGCCCGGCGTGGCCGATGAGGATGCACTCCTGGCCGTCACGGCTATAGCGGGCCACTTCCATGTGCACCTTGGTCACCAGCGGGCAGGTGGCGTCGAACACCTTGAGACCCCGTTCGGCCGCCTCGCGGCGCACCGCCTGGGAGACGCCATGGGCGCTGAAGATGAGGATGACATCGTCCGGCACGTCGGCCACGTCCTCGACGAAAACGGCGCCGCGGGCACGCAGGTTGTCGACCACGAACTTGTTGTGCACCACCTCGTGACGCACGTAGATCGGCGGGCCGAAGACGTCCAGCGCCCGGTCGACGATATCGATGGCGCGGTCCACGCCGGCGCAGAAGCCGCGGGGATTGGCGAGCTTGATCTGCATAGGCTCCTCTGCCCGCTTGGCGGGCGGCGTTGGATCAGTGGGAGACGGCAGGCTCGATGGCCAGGATTTCCACGTCGAAGGTCAGCACGCGGCCGGCCAGCGGGTGGTTGAAATCGATGATCACCTGCTCGTCATCATAGCTCTTGACCACGCCGGGCATCTCGCCGCCAGCGGCGTCGCTGAAGATGATCAGCAGGCCGGGCGACAGCTCCATGTCGGTGAAGTCGTCACGCGTCATGGTCTGCAGGTTGCCGTCGTTGGGCTGGCCGAAGCCGCGCTCCGGAGGGATGGTCAGGCTGGTCTTGGCACCGGCCTGCAGACCGAACAGCGCCTGCTCGAAACCGGGCAACAGGTTGCCATCGCCAACGGTGAAGGTAGCCGGCGCCTTGTCGAAGGTGCTGTCCACCACATCGCCGTTCTGCAGCTTGATGGCGAAATGCAGGGTGACCCGGGTATCCGGGCCGACGGTGATCTCAGCCATGGGCGACCTCCGGCTTCTTCTTACGGAACATGTCCAGGGCCAGCATGATGGCGCCGACGGTGATGGCACTGTCGGCCACGTTGAAGGCCGGGAAGCGCCACTCCTGGCGCCAGTGCACCAGGATGAAGTCGATGACGTGCCCCAGGACCATACGGTCATAGAGGTTGCCCAGGGCACCGCCCAGGATCAGGGCCAGGGCGATGGCGGTCCAGGTATCGTTGCGCAGGCGCTTGAGCCAGACCACCAGCACCACGCTGACCACCAGGGCGATACCGGCGAAGAACCAGCGCTGCCAGCCGGAATGGTCGGCCAGGAAGCTGAAGGCCGCACCGGTGTTGTAGGCCAGGGTCCAGCTGAACAGGTCGGGAATGACCGGCACCTGCTGGTAGAGCGACAGGTTGTTCTGGAAGTAGGCCTTGCTCAGCTGATCCAGCAGGATCACCAGCACGCTCAAGGCCAACCAGGGCAAGGCGCCGAAGCGCTGGGCCTCACGCATGCTCGCGCACCTCGCCAGCCCCATAGACGTTGGTCACGCAGCGGTCGCAGATTTCCGGATGCTCGGCATGCTGGCCCACGCTGTGGCTGTGATGCCAGCAACGGGCGCACTTGGGTGCTTCGGACTTGCGTACCACCAGCTTGAGACCGCTCAGCTCGCTGGCCACGGCGCCTTCCGGGGCTTTTTCCAGCGGCTGGACAGCGGCCTGGGAGGAAATCAGCACGAATCTGAGTTCGTTGCCCAGGGCCTCCAGTACGGTCTGCAGGGCGCTGTCGGCATAGAGGGTGATCTCCGCCTGCAGGCTGCCGCCCAGGGTCTTGGCCGCGCGCTGGTTTTCCAGCTCCTTGTTGACCGCGGCTTTGACCGCCATCACCTGATCCCAGTAGGCGCGATCCAGGGTCGCGCCTTCGGGCAGGGCGAAAAGGCCGTCGTACCAGGTGGTCAGCATCACCGACTCTTCCCGCTCGCCCGGCAGGTACTGCCAGATCTCGTCGGCGGTGAAGGACAGGATGGGGGCGATCCAGCGCACCAGGGCCTCGGCGATGAGGTACAGCGCCGTCTGGCAGGAGCGGCGCGGCAGGCTGTCGGCACCGGTGGTGTACTGGCGGTCCTTGATGATGTCGAGGTAGAAGCCGCCCAGCTCCT
>CAUQPA010000043.1:0-14118 GCA_963519325.1 uncultured Pseudomonas sp.
GTTTCCCGGCTGCCGCCTCGACTTGCAGCTGTTCGAAGCGCGCTACCTGGACATGCTCGGCCGCTGCCTCAAGCAAGGCAGCAGCTTCGGTGTGGTGACCATCCTCGAAGGCCGTGAAACCGGTGCCGCGCCGAATCGCCTGGGCAGCCATGGCTGCGAGGCGCTGATCCGCGACTGGCAGCAGCAGAGCAACGGACTGCTGGGCATCCGTATCGAAGGGGGACGCCGGTTTCGCCTCCTGAGCCAGGAGGAGCAGGCCGATCACCTGGTGGTCGGCGAGGTGGAATGGCTGCCGGAGACCGCGCCGCAACCGCTGCGCGATGCCGACGCGGATCTGCTGGCGCTGCTGGTGGCCCTGGCCCAGCATCCCATGGTGGCCAGTCTGGACATGGGGGGAGAAGTCGCCGATCGCCAGGCGCTCGGTTGCCAGCTGGCCTATCTGCTGCCCTTCGAGGCGCATCTGAAACTGGCCTGGCTGGGCATGGATGACCAGGGTCAGCGCCTGGCCGACATCGAGCGCCACTTGGTGGACCTGCAGGGCGATTTCCAGGCCTGAACGAGCTGGTCATCCCCGGTTGCGCCTCGGCCCGCCTGCATCCTGAGTGGCCTGGATCGCCAGACCGATCAATGGCATCCCCAGAACACCGCAGCAGCTCGCCTGGTCGTGCGCGTCCTATGCCTTTCCATGACTGTTTATGGGGCTACCGGCATCTCCTTGCATAGGACAAACAGGCGTCGAGCCCAAACGCCGGGCAAAAGAAAGCCCGCCGGGCAGGGCGGGCTAAAAGTGCTTTGGGGGCACTGGATAGGACTCTGGCACTTTGCCATAAGTTCAGTCTTATGAGATCAAAGTGCCATTCTTGCGCAGGCGGCCGCGACGGCCGTCGACTGGGGAGCCTGCTCGGCAATGCCGCTTCGCCGGACTTCTGGCTTCCAGGCTAGAACCTGGGCGCTAGGAGGCCCTGCGAAGGATTATTCAGCGCGGGGCGGAACCGGCTTTTCAGACTGGGGTAGCCGCTTTTGTTCGAGCATGGCCTCGATGACGGCCAGGTCTTCCTGCTGCTTGGCGAAGCGGTCGAGCTGATGCTTCAGCCAGCGACGGCTCGATTCGACGTTGCGGCGACGTCGGGCGACCTCGCGCTCGAGTTCCGGTACTGACTTTTGCTCCAGCTCTGCTGGATCGGGACTGCGGTAGGGCATCTCATGCATCCTTGCATAGTGGCGATGCGGAATCAGACCCGAATCCTTCCCTGAGTTCCGTTCGCTATCGCGATAGCTACCGTTCAAGCGAAGCGGCTTTACCGGCGATTGCCTGGGTAATAGTCTTACCTATTGCGATAAAGATCTATGAAAGCACGATGCACAATCCCGCTTTACAAAGGGCCCTGGGCGCCATTGCCGGTGCCTTTCCCCGGCACAGTTGTCAGGCCGAGCGTTCCGCCTCGGGCCTGATACGTATCGTCCTGCACCTGAAGTCCGGAGGCCGGCCACCGCTCGGCTGGACGACCACGGACGGAGAGCTCATCAATCCCGCCGCGTTGGAGCGGATGGTCGCCCATATGCAGGCAGCCCTGCGCCAACGGCTGGACGGGGCGCAGCCCTGAACCTAGGCCTGGCGAGCCTGCAGGAGCTCATGGCGGAAGCCGCCTGAGCACCGCCGTGTCCACCGGGTCGGGAGCGCGAGGGTGAAGCCCCGAGCGTCGGACCGTCCGGGGCGCGCAATCATCCTCAGCCGGCCAGCAGCTTGAGGAATTCACGGTTGAAGGCGGGGATGTCGTCCGGCTTGCGGCTGCTCACCAACTGACCGTCGACGATGACCTCCTGGTCCTGCCAGGTGGCGCCGGCATTCTTGAGGTCGTCGGTCAGTGACGGCCAGCTGGTCATGGTCTTGCCCTGCACCAGGCCGGCGGAGATCAACAGCCAGGCGCCGTGGCAGATGACGGCGACCGGCTTGCCGGCATCGGCGATCTGCTTGGTCAGTTGCTGGGCCTGGGCATCGATGCGGATGGTATCGGCGTTGACCACGCCCCCGGGCAGCAGCACGGCATCGTAGTCACCGGCATTGGCGGCGTCGAAGGTCAGGTCCACCGGAAAGCTGTCGGCCGGCTCGGTACCGTCCCAACCACGGACTTCGCCGCTTTTGGCGGAGATGATGTGGGTCTGGGCGCCTGCCTGCTCCAGCGCTTCCTTGGGTCCGGTGAGCTCGGCCTGTTCGAAGCCGTCGGTGACCAGGATGGCGATCTTCTTGCCGTTCAGGGATGTAGCCATGATGCGGATACCTCGGTTGGAATTCGGGTCGGGCTAGCCTTTTGCCAGCGCTCATAGATCCGGCTCATTCGGGCCATACGAAGTTCCTTCGTCGCGCCCGATGGCATCCCTCGGCGGCGCGGAGTAAATTTGTGACATCCCTCGCAGAGTAGTCTTCATGTCCCAAGCGTCCCCTCAGCTGACCGAGGAGCAGATCCGTCAGGCCCTGCAAGGCATCAGCATTCCTCCGCAGCCGCAGATCATGGTGGATCTGCAACTCGAGCAGCTCATGCCCAATCCCGATCTCAAGGTCATCTCCCGCCTGATCGGCCAGGATCCCGGGCTGTCGGGCGCCCTGCTCAAGCTGGTCAATTCGCCGTATTTCGGTCTGAGCAACCGCATCACTTCGATCCAGCGGGCGGTCAATCTGCTGGGCAGCCAGTCGGTCATCAATCTGATCAATGCCCAGTCGATCAAGGGCGAGCTCACCGACGAGACCATCGTCATCCTCAACCGCTTCTGGGACACCGCCCAGGACGTGGCCGAGACCTGCCTGAGCCTGGCCAAGAAGACCGGCTACCCGACGCCCGACGAAGCCTATGCCCTGGGCCTGTTCCACAACTGCGGCATCCCGCTGATGCTCAAGCGCTTCCCCAACTACATGGCGGTGCTGGAAGAGGCCTATGCCAGCGTCAACGAACAGGTGCGGGTGGTGGATGTGGAGAACCGCATCTTCAGCACCAACCACGCGGTGGTGGGCTATTTCATCTCCCGTTCCTGGCGCCTGCCGGAGCACGTCGGTCAGGCCATCGCCAACCACCACAACGCCCAGTCGGTGTTCGACGAGGAGTCGACCACCGACATCCAGATCAAGAACCTGCTGGCCCTGCTGAAGATGGCCGAACACATCTGCGGCTGCTATCGCGCCCTGGGTGGCCAGGACGAGGATCACGAGTGGCGGGCGATCGCCCCGCGGGTGCTGGATCACGTCGGCCTGTCCGAATACGACTTCGAGTCGCTCAAGGAGACCATCCTTGAAATGGGCAGCGGGCGGATCAATTACTAGATTTGGTTAAAAGGGCCTGCGCTCGGCCATGCGGCGTTGAAAACCAGCTGGTTCGCCAGTCCGATCGGAATGCTCATTTACCCTTTGTAAACTCCGCTTCCTCGCTGTTTTTCGCCTTGCCTGACCTTCGCTCGGCGCCTTTTAAGCCAAATCTCTGGAATAAGCCTCCTGGATCTCCATGCCCGAATTACCTGAAGTCGAAACCACCCGCCGGGGCATCGAGCCCCATGTCGTCGGTCAGCGCGTGCGCCGGGTCATCGTCCGCGATGCGCGCCTGCGCTGGCCGGTGCCCGAGGACCTGGACGTGCGCCTGTCCGGGCAGCGCATCGAGGCCGTGGAGCGCCGCGCCAAGTACCTGCTGATCAAGGCCGAGAGCGGTACCCTGATCGGCCACCTGGGCATGTCCGGCAGCCTGCGTATGGTGCCGGCGGACCAGCCGCCGGCCAAGCACGAGCATGTCGACATCGAGCTGGAGTCCGGGCTGTCGCTGCGCTATACCGATCCGCGGCGTTTCGGCGCCTTGCTCTGGACCCAGGATCCTCTCGCCCATGTGCTGCTCAGCAAGCTGGGGCCCGAACCCCTGACCGAGGCCTTCGACGGCGGTCGGCTGTTCGAGCTGTCGCGCGGGCGCAGCATGGCGGTCAAGCCCTTCATCATGGACAACGCCGTGGTGGTGGGGGTGGGCAACATCTACGCCGCCGAGGCGCTGTTCGCCGCGGGCATCGATCCGCGCCGCGCCGCCGGCAGCATCTCCCGGGCGCGCTACGACCGTCTGGCCGAGGAGATCAAGAAGGTGCTGGCGCGCTCCATCGAGAGTGGTGGCACCACCCTGCGTGACTTCATCGGTGGCGATGGCGCGCCCGGCTATTTCAAGCAGGAGTTGTTCGTCTACGGCCGCAAGGGCGAGTTCTGCAAGGTGTGCGGCACCGGCTTGCAGGAGATCCGCCTCGGCCAGCGGGCCAGCGTCTATTGTCGCAAGTGCCAGCGATGAAGGCCCTGCTCGGGCTGGTGCTGCTGACGCTGCTGGGCACGGAGCTGGCCTGGGCCGATGCCGACAATGGCCGCAATCTCTTCCTGCGGCGCTGCCACAACTGCCACTCGGTGGGGCCGGGCGCCCAGTCCGGCTTCGGGCCCCAGCTCAACGACCTCTTCGGCCGCCAGGCCGGCAGTCTGGCCGGCTACAACTATTCCGACGCCATGCGCAACGCCGGCTTCGCCTGGGATCGCGAAGCCCTGGCGGCCTTCCTGCGCGATCCCGAGCAGAAGGTGCCGGGCACCAAGATGAGATTCTGGGGCATCGGCGATGCCGAGGATCTGGGCGACATCGCCGACTACCTGCAGACCCAGCACCACGCCCCCTGATCCGTTCTAGTGGTCGCCGCCACCGGCGCCCGGCTTGGCCGCGAAGGGTGGTTTGGCCAGCCAGATGATCAGGAACAGCCCCATGAAGATCCAGCCGAGCAGGGTGAAGTAGTCCACCGTGGACAGCATGTAGGCCTGGCCTTCCACCACCTTGTCCAGCTGGGCATAGGCCTGCTGGGACGGGCCGCCGATGGCGTCCAGGTAGTGCTGGGTGGCCGGGCTGTAGACGGTCACGTCCTCGGTCAGCTGGGCATGGTGATGGATGGCGCGGCGCTGCCACAGCCAGGTGGTCAGGGAGGAGGCGAAGCTGCCGCCCAGGACCCGCAGGAAGGTGGCCAGGCCGCCGCCGTCCGCCAGTTCCGAGGGCTTGAGGCTGGACAGCAGGATGCTGGTGGTGGGCATGAAGAACAGCGCCACGCCGAGGCCCATGAAGGTCTGCACCTCGGCGATGTGGCGATAGTCCACCTCGTTGTTGAAGGTCGCCCGCATGAAGCAGGAGGCGCCGATCACCAGGAAGGAGCCGCCGGCCAGCAGGCGCAGGTCGGTCTTGTGCGCGAACTTGCCCACCAGCGGCGAGAGGATCACCGGCAGGATACCGATGGGCGCCGCCGCCAGGCCCGCCCACACCGGGGTGTAGCCGAGCTGGGTCTGCAGCCACTGGGGCAGCAGCAGGTTGATGCCGAAGAAGCCCGAGTAGCCCAGGACCAGCGCCAGGGTGCCGAAGCTGAAGTTGCGATAGCGGAACAGCCGCAGGTTGACGATGGGATGCTTGTCGGTCAGCTCCCAGATCACCAGGGCGGTCAGGGCCACGGCGGAAATGGCGGCGCCCAGGCAGATCAGGTTGGATTCGAACCAGTCCAGGTCGTTACCCTTGTCCAGCACCACCTGCAACACGCCCACGCCGATCACCAGCAGGATCAGCCCGACGTAGTCGATGGGCTGACTGACCAGTTTTTCCGGCTTCTTGCCCAGCTGGGTCCAGACCACCAGGGTGGCGAAGATGCCGATGGGAATGTTGATGAAGAAAATCCACGGCCAGCTGTAGTTGTCGGTGATCCAGCCGCCGGCGATGGGACCGATGATGGGCGCCACCACCGTCACCATCGCCAGCAGCGCCAGGGCCATGCCGCGCTTGGCCGCGGGAAAGATCGCCAGCAGCAGGGTCTGGGCCATGGGGTAGAGCGGGCCGGCGACGAAGCCCTGCATGGCGCGGAAAACCACCAGCTCGGGCATGGAGGTGGCGATGCCGCAGAGGAAGGAGGTGATGACGAACAGCACCACGGCGGCCATGAACAGCTTGACCTCGCCGAAGCGACGCGCCATCCAGCCGGTCAGCGGCAGGGCGATGGCATTGCTCACGGCGAAGGCGGTGATGACCCAGGTACCCTGTTCCGAACTCACCCCGAGGTTGCCGGAGATGGTGGTCAGGGCGACGTTGGCGATGGTGGTGTCGAGCACCTGCATGAAGGTGGCCAGGGACAGGCCCACCGTGGCGAGCACCAGGCTCGCCGGGCGAAAGGCGTTATCGCTCATGACGTATTACCAGAAGGGGTGGGCGGGGAGGCTCGGGACCGAGCCTCCTTGGCTCTCAGCGCTTGGCGACACCCGCGGCACGCGCCGCCGGACCGTTGTTGTGGACGATCTGCTGGATCAGCTGATCGGCTTCGGCCAGCTGGTGATCGTAGACGTCGGTGCTGTAGCGCGGCTGGGACGGGGTGGTGGTGGGCAGGCGCGCGCCATCCTGGTCGTGCAGGTCGACGTCGACGATGGTCGACAGACCGATGCGCAGCGGATGCTTGTCCAGGTTGTCGCCTTCGAGGCGAATACGGACCGGCAGGCGCTGGACAATCTTGATCCAGTTGCCGGTGGCGTTCTGCGCCGGCAGCAGCGAGAAGGCGCTGCCGGTGCCCACCCCGAGGCTTTCCACCACGCCGCGATAGCGCACGTCGTCGCCGTAGAGATCGGAATGGATCTCCACCGGCTGGCCGATGCGCATCTCGGCCAGCTGGGTTTCCTTGAAGTTGGCGTCGATCCAGATCTGGTCCAGGGGCACCACGGCCATCAACGCCGCGCCGGGCTGGACGCGGCTGCCGACCTGCACGGAGCGCTTGGCGACATAGCCGCTGACCGGCGCCACCAGGGTGCTGCGAGCGTGGTTCAGGTAGGCCTGGCGCAGCTGGGCCGCGGCGGCCTTGACGTCCGGGTGGGAGGCGATCTCGGTGTCGTCCACCAGCGCCTGGTTGGTATCCAGTTGCTGCTGGGCGGAGGTCAGGGAGCTTTGCGCGGCGACCAGGGTATCGCGGGCGTGGGCCAGCTCTTCCTTGGAGATGGCACCGCCCTTGGCCAGCTGCTGGCGCCGGGCGTAGTCGGCACGGGCGCGCTCGACCTCGACGCGGCGGGCGGCGACCTGGGCCTTGTAGCTGTCGACGTTGCTGTACAGGCCGCGCACCTGGCGCACAGTTTTGGCCAGGTTGGCCTCGGCGCTCTGCTGGGCCACGGCGGTGTCGCTCGGATCGAACTCCACCAGCGGCTGGCCCTGGCGGACGAAGTCGCCGTCGTCCACGGCGATGCGGGTCACGGTGCCGGTGACCTGGGGCGTGATCTGGACCAGGTTGCCATTGACGTAGGCGTCGTCGGTACTGGCGTGGAAGCGCCCATAGAACAGGTGGTAGCAGTAGACCCCCACGCCCGCCAGGATCACCAGCAGCAGCAGGAGCAGCAGGAACAGCTTGCGTTTACCCGAGCGCTTCTTGGGCTGCTCCTGGGTATTGTCTTGGGCGGTTGCGGCGGAATCGGCCATGGTCGGGCTCTCGGTATCAGTGTGTGGCCGCGGCGGCGGGCGCCGGCGGCAGTTTGGACGGTTGGAAACCGCCACCCAGGGCTTGCATCAGCAGCACGCCGCTGTCGACGCGGTCGGCCTGGAGGCTGGCGAGCTGGCGCTCGGCCTGCAGCAGTTGCTGCTCGACGGTGAGGGCGTCGAGGTAGTTGCCGATGCCGGCGCCATAGCGCTGCATGGCGATGTCGAAGGAGCTCTTGGCGATGTCGCGCGCCCGTTGCTGCTCGACGATCTGCTGGTCCAGCGAGCGCTGGCGGGTGATGGCGTCGGCGATGTCGCCCAGCGCCTGCACCAGGGTCTGGTTGTACTGGGCCACCGCCAGGTCGTAGTCGGCGTCCCGGCTGGCGAGATCGGCGCGGCGGCGACCGCCGTCGAAGATCGGCAGCGACAGCGCCGGACCGACGTTGAAGAAGCGCGCCGGGCTGCCGAACAGGGCGTCGCCGAGGATCGCCTTGCTGCCGGCGGCCACCGTCAGGTTCAGGTTGGGATAGAAGTTGGTCTTGCTCGCGACGATGTCCTTGCTCGCGGCTTCCACCCGCCAGCGGGCGGCGATCAGGTCCGGACGGCGGCCCGCCAGTTCGGCCGGCAGCTGGGCCGGCAGATTCACCGCGGCGGGGGCGATCAGCTTGGGCCGCGGGATCTCGCCGCCGCGGTCCGGGCCCTTGCCCAGCAGCACGGCGAGACGGATCTGGGCGCTACGCACCTGCTGCTCGGCGGCGGTATGGGAGGCTGCCGCGCTGGCTTCCAGGCTCTGGGTCTGCTGCAGCTGGTAGTCGCTGTCCAGCCCGGCGTCCACCCGGCGCTGGGCCAGGTCGAGCATGCCGCGGGTCCGCTCCAGATCCTGCTGGGCCACGTCCAGGTTGGCGTAGGCCAGGCCGAGCTGGTTGTAGGCGCGGCTGACGTTGGCGGCCAGGGTCAGGCGGGCGGCCTGGCGATCCACCTCGCCGGCGCGGGCGCGACCGAGGGCGGCTTCCCAGGCGGCGCGCTGGCCACCCCAAAGGTCGAAGCTGTAGCTGCCGCTGACGTCGAATTGGCGCAGGGTGCTATAGCGGTCGCCCTGGCCGAGGGGGTCGTCCGGCCGCGCCAGGCGGGAGCGGGTCACGCCAGCGTTGGCGTCGATCTGCGGATAGCGGTCGGCGTCGGCGGCCAGCACCGCGGCATCGGCCTGGCGGCTACGTGCGTCGGCTTCCTGCAGCGAGGGGCTGTCGCGCAGGGCTTCGCGGATCAGGTTGTCGAGTTGCGGATCGCCGAGGCGGGTCCACCAATCGGCGCTCGGCCATTGGGCCGGCGAAAGACGGTCGTTGGCAAAGGTGGCCTCACCCTTGAGCGTCGCCGGATCCACGGCGTGCCCCTGGGTGTGCAGCCCCTCGGACGACACGCAGCCGGCCAGCAGCAGGGCGGCGCAGAGGGCGGTCAACGGCAGGCGAAAGGTCATGGCTCAGAGGTCTCCAGAGGTCTCCGGCAGCAGGCCGGAGGGGCCGAGCAGTCGGCGTAGCAGGCGTTCGAGGTCATCCAGCTCCTGGCGATCCAGGCACTGGGTAAGGTCATTGAGGGCATCCACGCCGATCTGCATGAGTTCGCTGCTCAGCGCCTTGCCCGTGGCGGTCAGCTCCAGGCGCACCTGGCGGCGGTCGCTCAGGCTGCGCACGCGGCGCAGGAGGTCCTTGGCTTCCAGGCGATCGAGCATGCGGGTCATGGCGCCACTGTCGAGGGACAGGCAGCGGCTGAGTTCGGCCGGGGTATCGGTCAGGTCACGGGCGAGCAGCAGCAGCACCTTGAACTGGGCAGCGGTGATGTCGTAGGGCACCAGGTGGCTGTCCAGCAGGCGATCCTTGTACTGGTTCGCCAGGTGGATCAGGTGGCCCACGGAGTAGCGCAGTGGAAAGTTGCTACGGTCGAAATGTGACATTGCAGTATCTGCCCAGGCAATCAAGCGTATCCAGAATACTGCCTAGGCAGTGAAATATTCAGACATCATTGCGCAGGGCTGAGTTGCACATTCTGAAACAATTGGAAAAGTACGCCTGCCGCTCTTGTCCCGCACCGGCCTGGACGTCGATCATGGGCCGCTCTGTCCAGTCGAACCCCTCATGAACGCTTCCTTCGATCCAGACCGATTGCGCGGAGCCCTGGTGCCCCTGCACCGCGATCTCGCGCCCACTGACGATCACCAGGCCTATCGCACCTTCTACCGCCTCGCGGACCGTGGCGCCCGCCCGGAGGTGACGGTCGCCCTGGGAGCGCTGGCGGCAGGGGACTACCTGCTCGCGGCGCAGGCCTGGTGGCCACCGGCGCCGCGCGGCAGCGTGCTGCTGTTGCACGGCTACTACGATCACATGGGACTCTATGGCCATGTGGTGGACTGGGCGCTGTCGCGCCGGCTGGCAGTGCTGGCCTGCGACCTGCCCGGGCACGGGTTGTCGAGCGGCGCCCGCGCCAGCATCCGGGATTTCGCCGAATACCAGACCGCCCTGACGGCCCTGATCGCCGAGGCGCGGCGCCTGGACCTGCCCCGGCCCTGGCATCTGCTCGGCCAGAGCACCGGCGGCGCCATCCTGCTGGACTATCTGCTGAGGGGGGAGCCCGCGCCCGAGCTGGGCGAGACGGTATTGCTGGCTCCCCTGGTGCGGCCCCATGCCTGGCGCCAGGGCCTGTGGACCTATCGGCTGGTGAAGCCCTTCGTACGCGCCTTGCCGCGGCGCTTCTCGGTGAACTCCGGCGATCCGGACTTTCTCGACTTCCTGCAGCGCGACGGGCTGCAGCCGCGGGAGCTACCCGCCCAGTGGGTGGGCGCCCTGGCGCGCTGGATCCCGCAACTGGAAGCCGCGCCGGTCAGTACCCGCAGCCCGCTGGTGATCCAGGGCGAGCAGGATTTCACCGTGGACTGGCGACACAACCTGGGGATTCTGGACGCCAAGTTCGCCCGACCCGAGGTGCTGCGCCTGCCAGAGGCGCGGCACCATCTGGTCAACGAGACCGCAGCCCTGCGTCAGCGCTATTTTCGCTGGCTGGACGAGCGCCTGACCTAGGACGGCCTACTGGCCGCCACCCCCCAGGGCGGCGCGCAGCGCGACTACGGCCGCCTGGTAGTAGGCAGTGCCATTGGCCGAGCTGGCGAAGTCGGCGAACTGGCCGAGTTCGCTGTCGTTGAGGCTGCGGTAGACATAGAGCAGGGTGTTTTCCAGGTCGCCCGCGTTCATTTGCTGGATGAATCGCTGCCGCTGCTGCTCGATCATGCCACCGGATTGCTGCTGGCCCAGCAGGCCCGGCAGCATCGAGCTCAGGCTGTCGGCGGCGAGGCCCGCCAGGGCCACGCTGACCTCGGCACCGGCTTCCCGGACCGGCAGGGCCGCGGCCAGGCGCTTGGCCTGGGCACGGCGCGCGGCGCTGGCCTGCTGCTGGGGTACGCCGTTGGCGTTCTTGGCCAGCTGGTCGCTGCGGGTGGCGGCGATCTCCGCGGCGACCACCTTGCGGCCCACCGGCGACTGGAAGAATTGTAGTGCCGGACCGTCGGCGGGAAGGCTCTGGCGCAAGGCGGCCAGGGCGCGCTGGTCGATGGCGGCGGCCGTGTAACGCTTGTTGCTGTTGTCCACCAGGCTCTGGTAGAGCGCCGGCGGCAGGCTGTTCTGGTAGCGCTGCTGGGCCGCCTGCAGGGCGTCGCGGAAATGTCCCCGTTGCTCGGGCCAACCGGCGGCCTGATAGAGACTGACCGTGTCGTCGGCCAGGGCGGGCAGGCTGATGGCGAAGAGCAGGGAAGCGAACAGAACGCGCATGGACACCTCGGGCAGCGGCACGGAGCCGGAAAGTCCGTCATTGTCGGCAACCCCAGGCTGGCTGTCGAGGCGCTCATCCCGGGCATTCGTCGCCTGGTCAAGGCAGGCGCGCAGCCGTGGTCGACTTCTCTTACACTCGGCATCCCGCCGGCCACGCCCGGTCTTTCACGGTTTTCACGATGGCTCTGCACCCCGAGCATCCCCTGCTGCAACGTATCGTCGAGGATCTCGCCGAGCACGGCTGGTCGCGGCAGAGCATCTTCCTGCCCCTGGACCTCACCGCCGAACTGGCCGCCGAGTGCCGGCTGCGCCATGCCCGTGGTGAACTCGAGCGCGCCGGCATCGGCCGCGGCGACAGTCCGTTGATCCGCGAGGGGGTGCGTGGCGATCACATCGCCTGGCTGGAGCCGGACGACGCCCACCCGGGCGTGCAGCGCTACCTGCAGCTCATGGATACCCTGCGCGAGGCCTTCAACCGCACCCTGTTCCTGGGCTTGGAGGACTACGAGAGCCACTTCGCCCTCTATCCGCCCGGCGCCTTCTATGCCCGGCATTTGGATCGTTTCCGCGATGACGACCGGCGCATGGTCTCCCTGGTGCTCTATCTCAACGACGCCTGGTTACCGGAGCAGGGCGGCGAATTGCGTCTCTACCTCGACGGGCAGCGTCACCAGGACGTCCTGCCGCTGGGGGGTAGCCTGGTCTGCTTTCTCTCCGGCCAACTGCCCCACGAGGTGCTGCCCGCGACCCGCGAACGGCTGTCATTGACCGGCTGGTTCCGTCGCCGGGGCGAGAATCCGCTGCAGGGTTAGGGCTAGAGTAGCGGGACTACCGGAGGAGCCATGGAAAAGATACTGGTGAGTCGCTGCCTGCTGGGGCACCGGGTGCGCTATGACGGCGGCGCCCATGGTCCCTTCGATCTGCTGGGCGTCTGGCAGGCCGCAGGGCGCATCGTGCCGCTCTGCCCGGAGGTGGCCGGTGGCCTGCCCACGCCGCGCCCGCCCGCGGAGATTCCTGGCGGTCAGGGCGGCGCCGTGCTGGATGGCCGAGTAGCGGTGGTGACCGCGGGTGGCGAAGACGTGACCGAGGCCTTCGTCGCCGGTGCCGAGGCGGCCCTCGAACTGATCGCGCGGCACGGCATCCGCCTGGCGGTGCTCAAGGCGCGCAGTCCGTCTTGCGGCAATCTGGAAAACTACGATGGCAGCTTCAGCGGCACCCGGGTAGTGGGCGAGGGCGTCACCGCGGCGGCGTTGAAACGCGCCGGGATCGCCGTCTTCAACGAGACCGAACTGGTCGAGGCGCAGCGTTATCTGGCCGTGCTGGAAGACGACGCCTAGAGGGTCTCCGGCTGGCGGCCCAGCAGGCTCTGGAAATGCGCCTTCTGCACGAAGCAGCCCTTGGGAAAACGCCAGCCGACCAGCTCGCCAGGCCGCTTCTCGAGGTTCTGGGCAAAGACCGTGGCGCCCATGGCACGGGCCAGGACGGCGTATTCGCGCAGGGGGACCTTAACGACAGGAACATCCGGGCTGATCATGGGCGCTCTGCTGGGTGGGTCGCCTACGCGCGCAACGACGCTCGCGGCGAGTCCACAGGTGACTTGCCAGGCTTATCGGCAACCCGCCGCGGAACTTCAGCCCCAGGATGAAATGAGCGCGGCTAATCCGCGGCTCGCGGCGTTTCCGGGAGGAACCAGTTCAGCAGCAGGGCACAGAGGCCGCCGGTGGCGACGCCCGATTCCAGTACCGCGCGCAGGCCGGCCGGCAGGTGCGCGAGGAATTCCGGAACCTGGGAGATGCCCAGGCCGAGCGCCAGGGACACGGCGATGATCAGCAGCGCCCGGCGATCCAGTTCGACGCCGGCGAGGATGTTGATCCCCGAGGCGGCCACCGCGCCGAACATCACCATGGCCGCGCCGCCGAGCACCGGCTCGGGCACCGCCTGGATGACCCCGGCCACGGTCGGGAACAGCCCCAGCAGCACCAGGATGGCGGCGATCCACAGGCCGACGTGACGGCTGGCGATACCGGTCAGCTGGATCACCCCGTTGTTCTGCGCGAACACCGAGCTGGGAAAGGTGTTGAACAGGCCGGCCAGCAGCGAGTTGGCACCATTGACCAGCACCCCGCCCTTGATCCGCTGCATCCACAGCGGGCCCTCCACCGGCTCGCGGGAGACCTTGCTGGTGGCGGTGATGTCGCCGATGGCTTCCAGGGAGGTCACCAGGTAGATGACCAGCAGCGGTACGAACAGCGACCAGGAAAAGCCCAGGCCGAAGTGCAGCGGCAGGGGGATCTGCACCCAGGCGGCTTCGTGCAGGCCGGTGAAGTTGAGCCGGCCCAGCCAGGCGGCCAGGGCATAGCCCAGCAGCAGGGCGACGACGATCGCGCTGCTGCGCAGGCCACGTACGGGCAGGCGATTGACCACCACGATGGTCGCCAGCACGGTGCCCGACAGCAGCAGGTTTTCGCCGTTGGCGAAGGTGCCGTTGCCGAGGGCGGTGAAGCCACCGCCCATGCTGATCAGGCCGACCTTGATCAGTGTCAGGCCGATCATCAGTACCACGATGCCGGTCACCAGCGGGGTGATGAGGCGCTTGACGAAGGGCAGCACCCGCGACACCCCCATCTCGACGAAGGAGCCGGCCATGACCACGCCGAAGATGGCGGCCATTACCGCTTCCACGGGGGTGCCGTTCTTCACCATCAGGGCGCCACCGGCGATCAGCGGGCCGACGAAGTTGAAGCTGGTGCCCTGGACGATCAGCAACCCGGCGCCGAAGGGTCCGAAGCGCCGGCACTGGACGTAGGTGGCGATGCCGGAGATCACCAGCGACA
>CAUQPA010000044.1:0-14000 GCA_963519325.1 uncultured Pseudomonas sp.
GGCCAGGACGCTGGTCCCCGGGCTACCGCTGAAGACGATCCGTGGGCAGCTCTCGCAGCTGCCGCAAACAGCGGACAGCCAGGCGCTGAGCACCGTGGTCTGTGGCGAGGGCTACATCGCCCCAGCGCGCGAAGGGCAGCACTGCCTGGGTGCCAGCTTCGTCTTCGACCGCGACGACCTCGAGCCCAGCCAGGCGGAACACCGGAGCAACCTGCAGTTGCTCGCCGAGCTGGCACCCGAGCTGGCGGCAGGCTACCAGAGCGAATCCCTGGACGGGCGCGTAGCCTTTCGCTGCACCTCGCCGGATTACCTGCCGCTGGTGGGCCCGGTGGTGGATGAGGAGTTGTTCGCCGAGCGCTATCGGGTACTCGGCCAGGATGCGCGCCAGGTACCGGAGCTCCCGGCGCCCTGGCGTCCCGGCCTCTACCTCAACCTCGCCCATGGCTCCCGTGGCCTGGTCACTACGCCGTTGGCCGCCGAATTGCTGGCGTCCTGGCTGGAAGACGAACCCCTGCCGGTGGCACGGCGGGTAGCCGAGGCCTGCCATCCCAACCGCTTTCCCCTGCGCCGGCTGATCCGCGGCAACTAGATGATCGCCAGCGGCGTCTTGCCCTGCGGCGGAGGGAAGGCACCGTCGAGCAGGGCGAAGTCCTCGTCGCCCAGGCGCAGGTCCAGCGCCCGGGCGTTCTCTTCCAGGTGTCCGGCATCGCCGGCCTTGGGAATGGCGATCACCCCGGGTTGCCGCAGGACCCAAGCCAGGGCGATCTGCGCCGGCGTGGCCTGGTGCCGCTCGGCCAGCGTCGCCAGGGTGGGATGCCGCAGCAGCGCGCCACCCTGGCCCAGCGGGCAGTAGGCCATCACCGGCAGCTGCTGGCGCTGGCACCAGGGCAGCAGGTCGTGCTCGATGCCTCGTTGCTCCAGGTTGTAGAGCACCTGGTTGGCACTGCAGCGGTCGTCCGCCAGTTCGAGCATGTCGCTGGTGTCGAGGTTGGATACGCCCCAGTGGCGGATCTTGCCCTCGTCACGCAGTTTCTCCAGGGCCATCACCGTCTCGATCAGCGGCACCTGGCCACGCCAGTGCAGCAGGTAGAGATCGATGACGTCGGTACCCAGCCGCTTGAGGCTGCGCTCGCAGGCCAGCGGTACGCCCGCTTCGGTGGCGTTCTGCGGATAGAACTTGCTGACCAGGAAGACCTCGTCGCGCCGCCCGGCGATGGCCTCGCCGACCAGCTCCTCGGCCTGCCCATCGGCGTACATCTCGGCGGTATCGATCAGCGTCAGGCCCAGGTCCAGCCCCTGGCGCAGGGCGCTGACCTCCTGGCGATGCAGGTCGGGATTCTCGCCCATGTGCCAGGTTCCCTGTCCCAGCGCCGGAACGGTAGTGCCATCGGGCAAACGAACGGTTTGAGCGGTATTCATGGACGCATCCTTCTCGTGTGTGTCTGGAGTTGGAACGCCAGCGCGACGTCGATTCTCCCGGCCATCCGCCCAACGGCAGCCAGGGGCCTACCGCAGGCCCTGCGGCCAGACGTCGCACTGGTAAAGTACGACTACAAGGAAACCAATAAAAACGTCTCCAAGGAGCTTTCATGAAGTCGCCGATCCTGGCCCTCTGCGCCCTGCTGTCCGCCGCCCTGCCGCTGACGGCCACCTGCGCCGACCTCATTACCCTGAGGTTTTCCCATGTGGTGGCGCCGGACAAGCCCAAGGGCCGAGGCGCCCAGCTGCTGCAGCAGCTGGTGGAGCAGCGGCTGGCCGGTCAGGTACGGGTCGAGGTGCTGCCCAACGCGACGGCCTTCGACGACGCCAATGAGCTGCAGGCCCTGCAGGAGGGCAAGGTGGACATCCTGGCGCCAGCCATCAGCAAGCTCACCGTCCTCAGCCCCCGACTGAAGCTGTTCGACCTGCCCTTCCTGTTCGAGAGTCGCGCCGCCCTGGATCATTTCCAGGCGCGTCCCAGCGGCCGCCAGCTGCTCACGAGTCTGGAGCCGGCCGGCATCATCGGCCTGGCCTACTGGCCCAACGGCCTCAAGCAGTTGTCGGCGCGCAAGCCGATCCGCGAACCCGGCGATGCCAAGGGCCTGGTCTTCCGCATCCAGAATTCCGACGTCCTGCAGACCCAGTTCGAAACGCTCGGCGCCACGGCGGTCAAGCTGCCCTTCAACCAGACCCTGCAGGCGCTCGCCAGTGGCACCGTCAATGCCACCGAGAACACCTGGTCCAACTACTGGAGCCAGCGTCTCGACCAGCAGCAGCGCTACTTCACCGAGACCAACCACGGCGCCTTGGACTACCTGCTGATCGTGCGGGCCGAGCGTTGGCGTACCCTGCCCTTCGCCGTGCGCAGCACCCTGGAAGAGATCATCGACCAGGTGACCTTCGAGGTGAAGAAGCTATCCGAGGCGGAAAACCAGCGCGACCGCGCACGCATCGCCGCCACCGGCGGCAGCGAGATCCTGACGCTCACGCCCGAGCAGCGCGCCCGCTGGCGCGAGGCCATGCGCCCGGTGTGGCAGCGCTACGAAGGTGAGATCGGCGCCGGCCTGCTCAAGGCGGCGGAGACGTCGAACTAGAACCGCTGCGGCGGCGGCTCGGCCCCGCGCCGCAGGGGCACGCTGCCCGGCTCCCGGCACTGCAAGTCACGGAAGGGGCCGGCGACCTGGGTCCAGCCACGGCCCGGCGAGGTCTGGGCACAGAACTCCTTGCCGTCGAGCTGGCTACGCCACCGCCAGTAGGCGGCTGGCTCGGCGAGTACCTCCGGCGCCAGCAGCCCGAGCAGGGCGAGCGCCAGCGTCCTCCCGGCCGCCCGCCGGAACCTCTCGCGCGCTAAGCGTGTCGGTTTGCAGGTAAGCCTCCCGAATTCGCACAGGATCTTTCCCATGCCGCTGTCCGTCTTGCGTAGCAAACCCACCCTCCTCGCTCTGGCTCTGGTTGGCGCTGGCATCGCCCTGGCCGGCTGCGCCCGCGACCCGGAAAAACGCTCCCTGGGCGCCGAGGCGGTCAGCAATGCCAAGAGCATGGCGCGCACCGATGCCGACATGCAAAGGGTACTGAACAAGTACGCCAGCTTCGATCCCAAGGCGGTCGAGAAACTCAGCGCCCAGCAGGCCCGGCAACAGCCTACCATCGCCGATGCGGTCAAGGGTGTGCTACAGGACGAGGGTCGTCCCACCCAGCCCGAAGCCCTGGTTCCCGGCGTGACCACTGTCGACCGCGCCGTGGACGGCGCCGCGGGCGTGCTCCCCGCCCGGATCTATACCCCCGCCGGCCAGGGTCCCTTCCCGGTCATCCTCTATTTCCATGGTGGCGGCTGGGTGTTCGCCGACCGCAACGTCTACGATGGCGGCGCCCGCGGCCTGGCCAAGCAGGCCAATGCCATCGTCGTCTCGGTGGACTATCGCCAAGCCCCGGAATACAAGTTTCCCGCCGCCCATGACGACGCCCTGGCGGCCTACCGTTGGGTGACCACCCACGCCGGCTCCCTCAATGGGGACCCCCAACGTCTGGCCCTGGCCGGCGAGAGCGCTGGCGGCAACCTGGCGGTAGCGACCGCCGTGGCGGCGCGCAAGGCCGGGCTCACCGCGCCCAAGCACGTGCTGTCGGTCTATCCGGTCGCCCAGACCAACACCCACACGCCGTCCTATGACCAGTACGACGACGCCAAGCCGCTCAATCGACCGATGATGCTATGGTTCGTCGAGCAGGTGACCCGCTCCCCCGCCGATCTCAAGGATCCGCGCCTGGACCTGACCAAGGCCGACCTCTCCGGCTTGCCGCCGGTGACCATCGTCAACGCCGAGATCGATCCGCTGCGTGACGATGGCGCCTTCCTGGAGACCGCCCTGCGCCAGGCCGGCGTATCGGTGGAGCGCAAGGTCTATCCCGGCGTCACCCACGAGTTCTTCGGCACCGCCGCCGTGGTGCAGAAGGCCAAGGACGCCCAGGCCTATGCCGGCAGCCGCCTGAAGACCGACTTGGCCAAGTAGGAATAGAGTACTGGCCCGAAGACACCGCCGGCCTCGCGCCGGCGGTGTGCTGTCAGCCGGGAAACAGCAGGGGGCCGACCTCGCGCATGAAGATCTCGCAGGTCTTGGGTCCCACGCCTTTCAGCGTCTGCAAACGCCGCTCAAAGTCCGCCCGGTCGGCACTGGCGTCGCGCAGGCGGGCGAAGCTGCCCCGGTAGTCCTCCTGCAACTGGCGACAGGCATCCAGCAACCGCGTCGCCGTGCTTTCGTCGTAGCGTCGGTAGTGACCTTCGCCGAGATAGTCGACCAGTTGCCGCCAGCTCAGATTGAGCATCTTGCGCGGGGTGTCGAGACCGTACCGGCGATAGAGCACCGTCCAGGCCTGGGCGGCGATGCCCTGGGAAATGCGCTTGCCGAACAGATAGCTCGCCAGGAACCAGCCGAACAGCGCCTGTTCGTCCTCGGCGGTGAGGGTCAGGCCGAGATCGGTAGCCGAAGTGGTCTTGCTCAAGGGTCATTCCTCCAGGGCGCTTTGCCTAGGGATGACCTCGAGCGGCCGCGGTTCGACCCGGACGACGGCCGGTGGCCTACTGGCGGATCACCTCGCCGCGTTGCGGTGCGAGACGCGCCAGCAGCCCGTTCTGCACCCGCTCCGGTATTCCTTCGCGCTGCATGGCCAGCTGCAAATCCTCCACCAGTGCATTGAAGTCGGCCGGCTGCAGGTTCAGGCCACGATGACTCTCCGCCATGCTCGCGCCCTGGTAGCGGCAGGGTCCGCCGGCATCGACGCAGAACTTCTGGATGAGCAGACCATGCAGGCGGCGAATGTCGACATTGGCGAAGTAGTGCCGAATGCGCTCATCGCGGGCGATGTTGAGCAACATGCCCTCGACGATCCGCGTGATACCCGCCTGGCCACCCAGCTCCTGATAGAGACGGTCGTTCGTCGGTGGCTGGGACGCGCAGCCGAGCAGGCTCGCCAGCAGGGCTGCCACCAGCAGAGGCTTCAGCTTCATCAGTAGCTTCCTTGCAGCGACAGGTAGAGGCCCCGCTGATCGTCCAGGGTGGCGATCTCGCCAAGCCAGGCGTAGGCCAGCACCACCGACAGGTGCTTGTTGGGGAAGTAGCCGACGAAGGTATCCACCCAGTCGCTCTCATGGGTGAAGGACAGGTTCTGCGGCTTCTGCCGGTATTCCATCCCCACGGCCCAGTGCGGGGTGAAGAGCACCGCGGCCGAGCCCTCCTTGAGCCACTGGCGACTGTCGTTGCGATCGCCACCGAAGCCGAGCAGTCCCAGTTCGTTGGCGCGGCTGTAGCGCAGCCCGGCATTGACCAGCAGGTTGTAGCCGAAGGCGCCGCCGAGGAACAGCCGGCTGGCACCCAGGTAGCCCTCGACATCGCTGTCGCGCCGGGCCCCCACGGCCGCCGGAATGGCGAAATCGCGCTGGTGCTTGTACTGGATCCCCAGGGAGACCTGGGGCAGGCGATCGTAGATCAGGTCACCGGCGAGCCGCACCTTGGCGCCGAAGATGTCCTGGCTGAGACTGTCCTCGGCGAGGTTCAGCTGGCGCCTCAGGGTCGGCATGTCCAACCGTTGCCGCGCATAGGAAAGCTCCACCCGGTTGTCGTAGGCCACCGCGGCGCCGGCCACGTCGAGCCGGTAATCGCCGGTCCATACCCGGGTGGCGAACGCCGTCGCCCCGGGCTGCCCGCTTTCGCCATAGCCACCGATCACCGCCCAGGGCGTGATACCGCCTCCCGCGGCGCCCTCCATACTGCTGGCGCCGCCGGTAGCCAGCAACTTGCCACCCTCGGCCTGCGCCCCTGTCGCCAGCAGCGCCAGCCCCAACCACCACCACCGCGTCATGAAAGCTCCTCTACCGCCGGCTCGGCCTGGCGTTCCATCCAGGCTTCGAACTCTCCGGCCGGAACCGGGCGGCTGATGTAGTAGCCTTGGATCACGTCGCAGCCCCAACTGCGCAGCAGCGCCAGGGTGCGACCTTCCTCGACGCCCTCGGCGACGACTTCCAGCCCCAGGTTATGCCCCATCTCGATGGTCGAGCGGACGATGACGGCATCGTCGTTGCCCGGTTCCAGCTCCCTGATGAAGGACTGATCGATCTTCAGCTCGTCCACCGGCAGCCGCTTGAGGTGCGCCAACGAGGCCTGGCCGGTGCCGTAGTCGTCCACCGAGAGCCGGATGCCCAGGATGGAAAGGCGTTTGAGCAAGGCGATGGCCGCCTCGGGATCGGCCATGATGGCGCTTTCGGTGATCTCGAAGGTCAGCTGCCGGGCCGAGACACCGGCATCGTCAAGCCAGCGGATCACCCGCTCCGGCAGCTGGGTATCGGTGAGGTCGACCGCGGAGACGTTCAGGGACACCTTCACTTCGCGCCCCTGGGTCTGCCACAGCGCCAGTTGGCGAATCGCCGCCTGGATCACCCAGCGGGTAAGCCCGGCCATGCTGCCGCTGCGCTCGGCCAGGGGGATGAACTCGCCCGGCGAGATCATGCCTAGCTCGGCGTGGCGCCAGCGCAGCAACACCTCCGCCTGGGGCGGCCCAGCGCCACGCAGGGCCACCTTGGGCTGGAACACCAGCATCAACTCGCCCCGCTCGCCCGCCAGCGGCAGGTCGTGGACCAGTTGCAGACGACGCTGCTGGGCCGCGTCGCGGCCTTCGTCGTAGACCCGCAGGCGATCCGGCACCTGGGCGGCGTCGAGCATGGCACTGCGCGCCCGCTCGATCAGCAGCGCCGGATCGCCGCTGTGACGCGGGTACTCGGTGACGCCGATCCGGCAACTGAGGCGGAACAGCTGGCCTTCCCACTCGATCGGCTCGGCCAGCGCCAGGCGCAACTGGTCGGCCAGCCCCACGGCCCCTTCCAGACCCAAGCGGCACACCTGGACGAGGAATTCGTCACCCACCGGTCGCGAGACGCAACCCCGACCGGCCAGCAGCACCTGGGCACGCTCGGCCACCAGCTTGAGGATCCGATCGCCGCCCGCGACGCCGGCGGCCTCGTTGATCGCCTGGAAGTCGTCCAGGCCCAGGTACAGCAGCGATACCTGGGACTGGGTGGCGATGAACACCCGCAGCCGCTCTTCGGCCAGGATGCGGTTGGGCAAGCCGGTCAGGGGATCGTGCAAGGCATGGTGATTCAGCCGCTGCTCCCGCTCGGCGATGCCTTCGCGCATCGTCTCGAGCATCCGCGCCAGCCGCCCGAACTCGTCCCGACGCTGCACGTCCACCTTGACCGCGTAATCGCCCTGGCCAATCCGCCAGGACACCACCGCCAGCTCCCGCAGCGGCTGGGCCAGGTTACGCGCCAGCAAGAGCGCCCCCAGCAGGGCCGTCAGCAGGGCGCCACCGGCGATCAACGCCAGTTGCCGCAGCAGGGGCGCGAACTCGCCCAGGGCCACATCCAGCGAGCGCAGCAGGTAGACGTCCACCGGACGCTCGCGCGTGCCCAGGGTCAGTCGCTTGACCTGATAGAGCCGGTCGCCCAGCGTCATCTGCCAGGTATCGCCCGTCTTGGGCGAAGCCTGGAGTTGCTGCGCCAACAGCTGTCCCTGGGCCCCCGGCAGGGTACTGGCCATGCTGGTGGCACCGCCCAGGAACACCACGTCGAGGTTGATCAGCGAGCGAAATTCCTGCGCCATGGCCTGATCCATGGCGAAGGTCATCACCACCTGGGCAATCGGTACCGGCGCCCGTACCGGCACCGTCACCCGCAGCGACGGCAGGCCGGTGCCCGCCGCCACGCAACTGCCATCGCCACCGGCCGCCGTCGAAGCGGGCAACCGCTCGCCCTCGCTGTGGGCCGGTACGGTGCTGGCGATCAAGCGACCGTCCATATCCAGCAGATAGGTGTCACCGGCGCCCACGCGCGCCCCATGGTTGGCCAGTACCGATCTCAGGGTCGGCACGTCGCCGCTGGCCACCGCATCGCGAAAGCCGAAATCGGCGGCCAGGACGCGCACGGCGTCGTTCAGCCGGCGGCACTTGCCATCCAGGACCTGACGGAAGACCCGGGCACCGGTGTCGAGCTGATCGTAGGATTGCCGGACCGCGCTGGCCTCCGTCGCGGCCTTGACCGTGAGGTAGACCAGCGCGATCACCACCAGCATCAGCAGGAAGAGACTGCCGGCGATGCGGGTCTGGAAACTATGGATGAGTTTCATCGTGCGCTGCCTTGTGGAAGGCATCCTCGAACGCCGAGCTCGCCGGTTCCGCCGGCTGAGGCTTCGGTTGGACCGCCAGTTGGAGCTTCACGGTCAATGGCTTCCCTGCCACGTCCAGATCGGGTTGGGCCACCTCATGCTTGTCGCTGAGGTCGGGATGCCAGAGTGTCAGCTGATAATGACCGTTCGGCGCTTCGAGCCGGGCGTGGCCCTGACTGTCGGTCACCGCGGAGCGCCCAGCGGTGGTCACGTAGATGTAGCCCACCATCCAGTCGTGGATGTTGCAGCCCACCACCACCACCCCGGGCTGGTCGAACACCACCGGCGTGCTGGGAATGCCGTGGTAGAGGGGTAGCTCGAAATGCTTGGGGCTGGAGAAGGAATACACCTGGTGCCGGATGTCATCGGTATTGGGAAAGCTCACGGCCGTCCCGGTGGACACTGCCAGGACATGGGGGACGAAGCGCCGATTCTGCTGGTCGATGGCCGCGGGACGCCGCTCCGGGACCAGCCCCTGGCCGGACAGCATAACCACGGCATCCGCCAGGGCCGCGCCCTGGCTGTCGACGACCGTCACCACGATCTCCGCCGCCTGCGCGGTCCCCAGGCCCAGGGCCAACAGTCCCGCCACCACCCATTGCTTGTTCACCGGTTGTTCTCCACCAGGCGTCGTTCGGATCCATCGCCGGCTTCGCGGCGTGACCTCAGCATTAGCGGCCGTCGCGGCGGAATCTTTATCGGGACCCGCATCCCTCGTCAGCCCGGCCGTCGCACTTCAAGCGGCGCCCGGCGGTCAAGAAGGACAGATGTTTCCCCGCGTTGAAAAAGCAGCGCGCTCGCCCCATGTTGGCATCACATCCAAGCCCAAGGTACGCCAATGAGCGATCAGGATAATCAAGCGGACATTCTCAGCGAGGAAGCCGGCCAGACCGGTCTGGTGCTGCCCGGCCAGAATCTCCCCGACAAGCTCTACATCATCCCCATCCACAACCGGCCGTTCTTCCCGGCGCAGGTACTGCCCGTCATCGTCAACGAAGAGCCCTGGGCGGAAACCCTGGAACTGGTGGCCAAGACCGACCACCACTGCCTCGCGCTGTTCTACATGGACCAGCAACCCGAGGATGCCGAAGGCTTCGATCCCGACCAGTTGCCCCAGCATGGCACCCTGGTACGCATCCACCACGCCAGTCGCCAGGACGGCAAACTGCAGTTCGTCGCCCAGGGCCTGTCGCGGGTACGCATCCGCGGCTGGCTGCGCCGGCAACGGCCGCCCTACCTGGTGGAAGTCGAACACCTGCGCCCCAGCCCCGATCCCAGCGACGAGGTGAAGGCCTACGGCATGGCGCTGATCAACGCCATCAAGGAGCTGCTGCCGCTCAACCCGCTCTACAGCGAGGAGCTGAAGAACTACCTCAACCGCTTCAGCCCCAACGATCCCTCGCCGCTGACCGACTTCGCCGCCGCCCTCACCAACGCTCCGGGCGACGAACTGCAGCAGGTGCTCGACACCGTCCCCATGCTGCAGCGCATGGAAAAGGTCCTGCCGCTGCTGCGCAAGGAGGTGGAAGTCGCGCGGCTGCAGAAGGAGCTTTCCGCCGAGGTCAATCGCAAGATCAACGAGCGCCAGCGCGAATTCTTCCTCAAGGAACAGCTCAAGCTGATCCAGCAGGAGCTGGGCATCACCAAGGACGATCGCAGCAGCGATATCGAGAGCTTCCGCCAGCGCCTGGACGGCAAGCTCCTGCCCGAGGCGGCGCAGAAGCGCATCGACGACGAGCTGAACAAGCTCTCCATTCTCGAGACCGGTTCGCCCGAGTATGGCGTCACTCGCAATTACCTGGACTGGGCCACCGACCTGCCCTGGGGCGTCCATGGCCAGGACAAGCTCGACCTCAAGCACGCGCGCAAGGTGCTCGACCGTCACCATGCCGGGCTCGACGACATCAAGAACCGCATCCTCGAATTCCTCGCCGTGGGCGCCTTCAAGGGCGAGGTGGCCGGTTCCATCGTGCTGCTGGTAGGCCCGCCCGGGGTGGGCAAGACCAGCATCGGCAAGTCCATCGCCGAATCCCTCGGCCGCCCCTTCTATCGCTTCAGCGTCGGCGGCATGAGGGACGAGGCCGAGATCAAGGGCCACCGCCGTACCTACATCGGCGCCATGCCCGGCAAGCTCGTCCAGGCCCTGCGCGACGTCAAGGTGATGAATCCGGTGATCATGCTCGACGAGATCGACAAGATGGGCCAGAGCTACCAGGGCGACCCGGCCTCGGCACTGCTGGAGACCCTCGACCCCGAGCAGAACGTCGACTTCCTCGACCATTACCTGGACCTGCGCCTGGACCTGTCCAAGGTGCTGTTCGTCTGTACCGCCAATACCCTGGACTCCATCCCCGGCCCGCTGCTGGACCGCATGGAGGTCATCCGCCTTTCCGGCTACATCGCCGAGGAGAAGCAGGCCATCGCCAAGCGCCACCTCTGGCCCAAGCAGCTGGACAAGGCCGGCGTCCCCAAGGAGCGCCTGACCCTGACCGACAGCGCCCTCAAGGCCCTGGTGGAAGGCTATGCTCGCGAGGCCGGGGTGCGGCAGCTGGAGAAGCAGCTGGGCAAGCTGGTGCGCAAGGCGGTGGTCAAGCTCATCGAGGAGCCCAAGCTCAAGCTGAAGATCGGTGCCGCGGATCTCGAGGACTACCTGGGCAAGCCCACCTTCCGCAAGGAACAGCTGCTCTCCGGCGTCGGCATCATCACCGGGCTGGCCTGGACCAGCATGGGCGGTGCCACGCTGCCGGTCGAAGCCACGCGCATCCATACCCTCAATCGGGGCTTCAAGCTCACCGGCAAGCTGGGCGAGGTCATGAAGGAATCGGCCGAGATCGCCTATAGCTACGTCACGGCCCACTTGAAGGAATTCAAGGGCGATCCGAATTTCTTCGACCAGGCCTTCGTGCACCTGCACGTCCCCGAGGGCGCCACGCCCAAGGACGGCCCCAGCGCGGGTGTCACCATGGCCTCGGCGCTGCTGTCGCTGGCGCGCAACCAGGCGCCGAAGAAGAACGTGGCCATGACCGGCGAGCTGACCCTCACCGGCCAGGTGCTGCCCATCGGCGGGGTCCGCGAAAAGGTCATCGCCGCCCGCCGGCAGAAGATCAACGAACTGATTCTGCCGGAGCCGAATCGCGGTGATTTCGAGGAGTTGCCGGCC
This sequence comes from uncultured Pseudomonas sp., assembly GCA_963519325.1. Taxonomy (GTDB): domain Bacteria; phylum Pseudomonadota; class Gammaproteobacteria; order Pseudomonadales; family Pseudomonadaceae; genus Chryseomonas. Next base: position 11,347 of record CAUQPA010000044.1, read on the forward strand.
TACCTCAGGGAAGGCCTGACCGTCCATTTCGCCCGGCGCTTCGCCGACGTGGCCAAGGTGCTCTTCTAGACCGACCGATCTCTTGGGGTATGCTCTGCGTTTTGCCGTCATACCCCGGAGGTTTCCATGTCCCCGCGCCATCTGTTCTGGAGCTGCCTGCTACTGGCTGGTTGCAGCAGCACCCAGCCGAGCGGCAACCTCGTTCTCGGCGACGACAGCGACTGCACGCCCCTGGCCATGCACCCCGGCCAGGAACTGACCCTGACCCTGCCTAGCGATCCCACCAGCGGCTATCGCTGGACCATCCTCCAGCGCAGCGAAAACCTCAAGCAACTCGGCCCGGAAGTCTTCCGCGAACAGCGTCAGGACCAGGGTGGCATCGGTAGCGCCGGCCAGTCGCTCTGGCGCTTCCGCGCCCAGGCTGCCGGCAGCGCCCATCTCGAACTCCAGGCCCGGCAGCCCTGGGATGCCACGGCCGAGCCCCAGGCCCGCTTCGACTGCCGCATCGAAATCCGCTGAGGCCACGTCCTGCCGCAGCTGCCGGGGGTACAATGCCCCCTTTCGATTTTCCAGGTACCGCCCATGAGCGAAGCCGACCGCCTGTTCGCGTCGCCGCAGCCTCCTGCCGACTTCACCTTCAACGAAGACGTGGTGCGCGTCTTTCCCGACATGATCAAGAGATCGGTGCCGGGCTATCCCACCATCGTCGAAAACCTCGGCGTCATCGCCGCCCGCTTCGCCCAGCCCAACAGCCACCTTTATGATCTCGGCTGCTCCCTGGGCGCCGTCACCCAGGCCCTGCGACGCCACGTTCGCGTCCAAGGTGCCCGCGTGGTAGCCATCGACAACTCCACGGCCATGGTCACCCGCTGTCGCGAATACCTGAGCGCCCAGGACTCCATGCATGAAGAGCTGCTACCTGTGGAAGTGATGGAGGCCGACATCCTCGAGGCACCACTCGAACGCGCCTCGGTGATAGCGCTCAACTTCACCCTGCAATTCATCGCGCCCGAACAGCGCCTGGGCCTGCTCGGTCGTCTGCGTGCCAGCCTGCTACCCGGTGGCGCGTTGCTGCTGTCGGAAAAGATCCGCTTCCCGGATGACCAGACCCAGCACCTGCTCAATGGGCTGCACCTGGACTTCAAGCGCGCCAATGGCTACAGCGAACTGGAAATCGCCCAGAAACGTACCGCGCTGGAAAACGTCATGCTCACCGACACCCTGGAGGAACACCGCGCGCGCCTGCAGGCCGCCGGCTTCTCCAGCGTCGTACCCTGGTTCCAGTGCCTCAACTTCACCTCCCTGATCGCCCTGCCATGACCCAACCGGCCTACTTCGCTGAACTGCAACGAGCCCTTGCGGATACGCCGCTAGCGGCCTGGTCCCACGCGCTCGAGAGCGTCCTTGTCGCCAAGTATCAACGCGGCCATGGCGATCTCCAGCGCTGGCAAGCCGGCCTGGACGCCCTGCCCGAGCTGGTCGTGGACCAGGTGGAGTTGCGCGACGCGCTACGCCTCGGCGGCCAGCTCACCGCCGAGCAACACCAGGCGCTGCGCGAGGCCCTGCTGCAGTTGCGCCCCTGGCGCAAGGGCCCCTTCCAATTGTTCGACCTGCACCTGGACACCGAATGGCGTTCCGACTGGAAGTGGGATCGGGTAGCCCCTCACCTGGACCTGCAAGGCAAGCGTGTCCTCGACGTGGGCAGTGGCAATGGCTACTACCAGTGGCGCATGCTCGGCGCCGGTGCCAGCACCGTGATCGGCGTGGACCCCAACTGGCTGTTCCACTGCCAGTTCCAGGCCCTGCGGCATTACCTGCCAGACCTGCCCACCTGGCACCTGCCGCTCACCCTCGAAGAACTCCCCGCCCTGGACGGCGGCTTCGATACGGTCTTCTCCATGGGCGTGCTCTACCATCGCCGCTCTCCCATCGATCACCTGCTGGACCTCAGGAACTGCTTAGATAGCGGCGGTGAGCTGGTCCTGGAAACCCTGGTCGTGCCCGGCGACGCCACTACCGTCCTGGTGCCCGAAGACCGCTATGCCCAGATGCGCAACGTCTGGTTCCTGCCCTCCACCGACGCCCTGCAACTCTGGCTACGCCGCGCCGGCTATCGCGACATCCAGCTGGTGGATCTCACACCCACCACGGTCGATGAACAGCGCTCCACGGAATGGATGGGCTTCCAGTCGCTACCGGACTTCCTCCATCCGGACGATCCCCGTCTCACCATCGAAGGCCTCCCCGCCCCCCGCCGCGCCACCCTGATCGCCCGCAAACCCTGAACGCAAAAAGCCCGGCATTGGCCGGGCTTTTTTGTCTCTGCTTTTACAGGTTGTCGTAGGTTGGGCTGAGCGCAGCGAAGCCCAACATCGGGGCTCCACCCTTAAGCCCATTTCCTACATAGCGCTCAAGCGTTGGGCTTCGCAGGCTCAGCCCAACCTACGTATCTGATCGCGGCCATGGCGGTCCGCCATGGCCGCAGCAGCCCGGCGCAGCCGGGCTGTTGCTGCTCTTGCTCTTGCGGGCTTCAAAAGCGGCACCTGGTCCAGCGGCAGCACCCAAGCCCCCGCAGCACCGCTCTTAGCCCCCTCTCCCCCCGGGAGAGGGCTGGGGTGAGGGCAACCCCAGCCAGCTGACCTGCCGGCTGCGAC
>CAUQPA010000045.1:0-13942 GCA_963519325.1 uncultured Pseudomonas sp.
ATGCCCAGTACGAGGCGGTGCCGCTGGTGCCCGCCTACCTGCATGGCACCGCCCACGATCCCATCGACCTGACCCACGCGGTATTGCGCAGCGTCTCCCCCATCCATTGCCAGTACGTGCGCAACCAGGGCCTGCGGGCATCCATGAGCGTCTCGCTGATCAGCGACGACAAGCTCTGGGGCCTGATCAGCTGCGGCCATCGTGAGCCGCTGTACCTGCCGTTTCGCACGCGCATGGCGTGCCGCTCGGTCGGGGTGCTGGTCTCGCTGATGATCCGCGCCCTGGAAAATCGCCAGGTGCAGCGCGAAATCGACGCCCGCGAGGCGCAACTCGCCGCCCTGATCCAGGCGATGTGCGATTCCCGTGGCGAGGTCCTGAGCGGGCTGTGCGAGCGAGCGACGGATCTGCTGGAGCTGGTGGATGCCGCGGGCGCCGCGGTGCTGGTGGAAGACGAGCTGGTCACCCTGGGCGAATGCCCGACGGCCGAGGACATCCGCCTGCTGGCGGCCTGGGTCACCACGGAGATGGATACCTCCGGTATCTACGCCACCCGCTGCCTGGCCGACGAAGTGCCCGATGCGCGCCGCTACAGCGACAGGGCCAGCGGCATCCTTGCCTTGGCATTGCCCAAGCCGGTGCGCAACCTGGTGCTCTGGTTCCGCCCCGAGATCGTGACCACCGTGGTCTGGAGCGGCAACCCGGCCAAGCTGGAACCCACCGCCGCCACGCCGGGGTCCGGCCTCAACTATCCCCACCCGAGGCGCTCCTTCGACGCCTGGAAGGAACTGGTACGGCTGCGTTCCGAGCGTTGGCGGTCCTCCGACCTGTTCGCGGCCAAGGACCTGCGCCGCTCGGCGGTCGAGCTCGACCTCGCCCGCCAGGTGGAGCGCGAACGCCAGGCCGTACGACTGCGCGACGAGATCGTCGCGGCGGTCTCCCATGACTTGCGCAGCCCCATCACCATCATCCTGATGAAGGTGGGCATGCTGCAGCGCCTGCTGGAAAAGCGGGCGGTGAATGACGACCGCCTGCCAGCGTCGCTGGAGGTGATAGAGACCGCCGCCAATCGCATGAACGCCCTGATCAACGATCTGCTGGACCTGTCGAAGATCGAATCCGACCGGCTGGCGCTGGACCTCAAGGCGGCGCGGCTGGTGGATGTGTGCGCCCAGCCCATCCTGCTGTCGCGCCCGCTGGCGGAAAGCAAGACGATCAGCCTGGAATACGCCGCCGATCCGGAGATCCAGGTACTGGTGGAGTCCGAGCGCATCTTCCAGGTGCTGATGAACCTGCTGGGGAATGCCATCAAGTTCACCGCACCGGGGGGCTTGGTGCAGCTCAGCATGCAGCGTGTCGGTGACATGGCGGAGATCAGCGTGGCGGACAACGGCCGCGGCATGAACCAGGCACAGCAGGCGCGGGTATTCGAGCGCTTCTGGCATGTCCAGGAAGACAACCCCACCGGCCACGGGCTGGGGCTGTATATCGCCAAGGGCATCGTCGAGGCCCATGGCGGTGTACTGAGCGTCACCAGTGCCCTTGGGCAGGGCAGTACCTTCAGCTTCACCCTGCCGCTCGCGCCCCAGGCCGCCCCGTAGCGGAAGAAAAGCCCCGGTGGCCGACAGCGACGTTGAAACCACCGGGGGAGCGCTAGGCTCGCGGTAATGGACGCGCGCGAAACGCCTTGAATTCCCGCCTTTCGTCGGCCCGCAGGGTCATTTTCTTCAATACCGCCCGCCGGTAGGCTCGCTAGGGTCAGGTCTCCCCTTTACCGAGACCTCGAGATGACCCTGATCCTGTCCATGGCCGCCTTCGCGCTGGTGGCTTCGCTCTCCCCCGGCCCGGTCAATCTGGTCGGCTTTAATACCGGCCTCACCCATGGCTGGCGCCCGGCGCTGTGGCATGTCGCCGGGGCGACCCTGGGCTTCGTCGTCCTGCTGCTGGCGGTCGGCCTCGGCCTGCACGAGGTGTTGGCCAGCTGGCCGGTACTGCTCGACGTCCTGCGCCTGGCCGGGGCGCTGTTCCTGCTGTACCTGGCCTGGAAGCTGGCACGGGCTCCAGGCGAGCTGGGGATGGGACGGCTGGCCCACTGCCCGGGCTTTCGCGATGGCGCCCTGCTGCAATGGCTCAACCCCAAGGCCTGGCTGGCCGCCGCGGCCGGGGTGGCGCTGTTCGTCGGCGAGGATCGCGGGCGCCTGGCGCTGTTCGCCGGCCTCTACCTGGTGATCTGCTTCGTTTCCCTCGCCTGCTGGGCGGTGGCCGGGGAGCTGCTGCGGGGGCGGGCCCTGACCGCCCGGCGGCTGCAACTGCTCAATCGCGCCCTGGCGGCGCTGCTGGTGCTCTGCGCCGCCTCGCTGCTATGGGAGGGCTGAAGCGGCCCGGTACTGGCCAGGCGTCGCCGCCACCAGGCGCTTGAAGGTCCGTTGCAAATGGGCCTGGTCGGCGAAGCCGGTGGCCAGGGCCACCTCGGCCAGCGCCTCGCCCTGGCGCAGTCGTTGCCGGGCCAGGCGGATGCGACGGTCGATCAGATAGGCGTGGGGCGTGAGCCCGTAGCGCCGACGAAAGCTGCGGATCAGCTGGGTAGCGGACAGCTGCGCGACCTCGCTGAGCTGCTCCAGGCTGACCCCTTCGCCGCAATGGGCATCGAGGAACTCGGCGACGCGACGCAGGCGGCGATCCTCGCCCACCAGGGCTGGCGTGCCGGGCGTCCGCCCCAGCCGGGCCAGCACCGTCTCGAAGTACAGCAGCGTCCGGCTCTGGCGCTGCAGGGTGGTGCTCACGGGGTCGACCAGGCAGGCATGCAGGGCTTCCAGCCCGAGGTACAGCTGCCGGTCCTGGGACAGCTGCACCGCCAGCGGCTGGAAGTCCGCGGCAGCCCGCCCCTGCAACCCGGCCAACCAGCCGGCATCCACGTGCAGCATCCGATAACGCCAGGCCTCCTCGCCCTGGGGGTTGCAGGCATGGACGTCACCGGGATTCATCAGCACCAGGGTGCCCGACCCGACCAGTTCGCGGGTCGGGCCATTGTGATAGCGGCTGCGGCCGCCCAGCACGGTCCCGATGGAGAAACTTTCGTGGGAATGGGGCGCGTAGCAGAGTGCCCGGCCGTCCTGGATGGAACGGGCCTCGAGGAAGGGCAGCGCGGGATCGCGCCAGAAGCGGGGAACGGCGGTGCCGGTAGCGGTCATGCGGCGAGAATTCCGGGACGACGGACCGGATCAGTCTAGACGTCGCCCCGGAGGGAGGAAAGTCAGGCGCTCACCGGGTGGCGGCGTCCTCGGCCTCCTCCAGCAGCACATCGGCGGTGATGACGTAGTCGGCATCCGGGTGCAGTTCGGCGCCCAGGGCCAGCTGCTGCGCGGCGGCCGCCAGGGTCGGGGCACCCTGGAAGGTGGCATTGAGTTCGGCCAGCAGGAGGCCCATGTCCTTGTGCATCAGCGCGGCCGGGAATTGCGGGGCGAAGTCACCGTCGCGCAAGGCGGCCAGCTTGCGTTGGTGGTGGGGCGAGAGCACCGCCAGGTCGCCGAAGACCTCGAACAGCACCTCGGCATCCAGACCCGCGCGGGTGGCATAGGCCAGGGCTTCGGCCAGGGCGGCGAGACCGGCGCCCATCAGGCCGTTGATGGCCAGCTTGATGGCGGCGCCCTGCCCGGTCGGGCCGACGTGGTGCACCGTCTTGCCCAAGGTCTCGAGGATGGGACGGGCGCGCTCCACCGCCTCGGGTTCGCCGCCGGCCAGCACCACCAGTTGCGCCTTCTCGGCCTCCGGCGTGCTGCCGGACACCGGCGCCTCGACCACGGCGATGCCGCGGGCGCGGCCGGCTTCCTCCAGGCGCAGGGCCAGGGCCGGCGAGTTGGTGCTGGTGTTGATCAGCAGGCGACCGGATTCCAGCCGGGCCAGCACGCCATCGGCTCCGAGCAAGACCTGTTCGAGGATGGCATCGTTGGGCAGCGAGACGATCACCACCTCCGCCTGGGGCAATAGCGTCGCCAGGGGCTCCATGGGCGTGCCGTGGCGCTCGCCGTCCTGCTGGTGTTCGGCATAGGCACGGACGGGATAACCAGCTTCGCGCAGGTTGGCGCCCATGCGCTGGGCCATGGCACCGAAGCCGATGAAACCGATCGAGGGATGGGCGGACATGGCGAGACTCCTGGGTAAAGGATGGGTGGTATCTCGACTGCCCCTGAAGACGGGGGTTCCGCCGGCTAGATCCCGCTCAACGTCTCGCGAGCTAGAGACAGACAAGACGCAACGACCAGCGGGAGTAACAGCCAAAGCCTGGCCCGAAGGGTGAGCGCCAGCGAATCAAAGACCTGAGGAAGCGGATCGGACCCGCGCTCGGGTTTACGAGTGGTTAATGAGCAGTGCGACGGGGCCGCCTAGGTGGGGCTGACGACCCAGGGTCTTTTCAACGCAGTTTGACCGACGCGCAGCAGACGTCGAGTGGGATTTTAGATCCCGCTGAACCAGTTGTAGCCCTGGTCCTCCCAATAGCCGCCGGGATAGTCGTTGGTCACGAACAGCGCCTGGATGTGCTTGGGATTCTTGAAGCCGAGCTTGGTCGGTACCCGCAAGCGCAGCGGGTAGCCGTAGTCCGGCGGCAGGGCCACCTGGCCGAAGTCCAGCGCCAGCAGGGTCTGGGGATGCAGCGCCGAGGCCATGTCGATGCTGGAGTAATAGCGGTCGGCGCACTTGAAGCCGACGTACTTGGCCGTGGTGTCGGCGCCGATGCGTTCGAGGAAGGTACGCAGCGGTACCCCACCCCACTGGCCGATGGCGCTCCAGCCTTCGATGCAGATAAAGCGGGTGATGTCGGCCCGTTGCGGCAGGCGGCGCAGGTCTTCGAGGGTCCAGGCCTGCTTGTGGGCGACCAGCCCGGAGACCTCCAGGCGATAGTCGCTGAGGTCGATTTCCGGAACGTTGTATTCGGGATAGAAGGCATTGAACGGAAAGGGGGTGGTGATCTGGCTGGCGGCGAAGGTCGGCGCCAGGCGCTCGCGGCCGAACAGCCAGGCCTGCACCCGGTCATTGAAGCGCGACATGGACCAGAGCACCTTGTCGACGCTGTCGCCGTCCTGCAGGTTGCAGCCGCTGAGCATGGCCAGGGCGCCCACGGTAAGACCCTGCTTGAGCAGCAGGCGCCGTTGCAGGTTCTCCACCTGCCGCTGTTGCGCCGGCTCCAGGCGCAGTCGTTCACGCCGACTCATCGTTCACCTCCTCGTGCGCCCGGCCGGTGATTATTGGCGGCAGGGTGCGGGGGACCAGGATGACCAGGGCCAGGTGCACGACGACGAAGGCGCCGATGCCGGCCATGGCGAAGAAATGCACGTAGCGGGCGGTGTCGAAGCCCCCCAGCAGCGCGGCCAGCCCTTGCAGCTGTACCGGCTTCCAGATGGCCAGGCCCGAGAGCACCACCAGCACCCCAAGGGCCAGCACACCCCAATAGAGCAGGCGCTGCACGGCGTTGTAGGTGCCCAGCTGGTGCCCAAGCCGTAGACATGCGGCGGCGATGAAATCCCGGCCGATGGCCCGCGGCGACAGCGGCAGGAAATCCCGCCGGAAGTGGCCACTGAGCAGTCCATAGAGCAGATAGATCAGGCCATTCACCGCCAGCAGCCAGAACACCGCCAGGTGCCAGGCGATGGCGCCACCCAGCCAGCCACCGAGGGTCGCCCAGGCGGGAAAGGTGAAGGGGAACAGCGGCGAGGCGTTGTAGATCGCCCAGCCGCTCATGAACATGCAGGGCATCGCCAGGGCGTTGAGCCAATGGGTGAGGCGCACCGGCCAGCGGTGCACCAAGCGCCGTCGCGAGGTGGTCATGGGGTTCCCCTCCACGGAAAGTTGGACGCGGTCGCCAGGCGACCGCTTAACTACATGGACTATTCAAAGCCTTGCGAGCTAGCGCCAAACAAGGCGAAAGGCACTGAGGAAGCGGATCGGACTCGCGCTCGAGTTTACGAGTGGTAAATGAGCATTCCGACGGGGCCGCCTAGGCCGGGCTGGCGACCCAGGGCTTTTCAGCGCCGTTTGGCCGACGCGCAGCTGGCTTTGGGTAGTTCATTACATGGGCGGCGTGAAACCGTCCTTGCCGATCGCCACGCCCCTGACGTGCGTGCCGTCTTCGGCGGGGAACAGCACCACCTTGGCGCCGGGCTTCAGCAGGCTGCGGTCGCCCTTCTCGACGTAGGCGATGGGGACGTCTTCCGGCACCACCAGCTGCTTCTCGCCACCCTTGTACTGCACGGTCAGGGTGCGGCCGTTGGCCTTCTTGAGTTCGCCCACGGTGCCGTTGGTCATGGTGCCGGTGCTGCCGTCGGCATTTTCCCAGCCGTAGTGGCCTTCGCCGGAGCCACGCAGACTGGCTTCGAAGACCGTCACTTCCAGCGCCTTGAGGGTGCCGTCGGGCTGGGGCGTGGCGGCGGAACCGATGAAGCTGTTGGCCTCGATGCGGTCCAGGTTGGCCTTGGACACCGCGCGGTAGCTGGTCTTGTCGTCCAGCATCAGGGATTGGTGGGCGCCGCCCCGGGTGGTGACGGCCAGGGTGTCGCCCTGGACGCTGTCCACGGTGCCACGCAGCGGCTTGACGGTGGGCATGGGCGCGGCCTGGGCCAGCAGGGCGCTGCCGGCGAGCAGCAGGGCGAGGGAACCGCGGAGCAAGGTCTGGGTACGCATGGAGCCTCCTGGGATGGGTGATTGCCCGCTCACCTTGCACCCCGGCGAGGGTCGCGAAGATGACCGGCGAATGACAAAAATGTCACCCCCATCCGACAACCAAAGCCCTACCATGACGCCATGCACATCCTCCTCATCGAAGACGACCAGAAGACCGGCGAGTACCTGAAGAAGGGCCTCGGCGAATCCGGCTACGCGGTCGACTGGACCCAGCACGGCGCCGACGGCCTGCACCTGGCCCTCGACGGCCGCTATGACCTGGTCATCCTCGACGTCATGCTGCCCGGCATCGACGGCTGGCAGATCATGGAAGTCCTGCGCAAGAAACTCGACGTGCCGGTGCTTTTCCTCACCGCCCGCGACGGCCTGCAGGACCGTATCCGCGGCCTGGAGCTGGGTGCCGACGACTACCTGGTCAAGCCCTTCTCCTTCGTCGAACTGCTGCTGCGCATCCGCACCCTGCTCCGCCGCGGCGTGGTCCGCGAACCCGAGCACTTCCACCTGGCCGATCTGCAGCTGGACCTCCTGCGGCGGCGGGTGACCCGCGGCGACGACCTCATCGTCCTGACCAACAAGGAATTCGCCCTGCTGCACCTGCTGCTGCGCCGCGAGGGCGAGGTGCTGTCGCGCACCCTGATCGCCGCCGAGGTCTGGGACATGAATTTCGACAGCGACACCAACGTGGTGGACGTGGCCATCAAGCGGCTGCGCGCCAAGGTCGACAACCCCTACCCGGTCAAGCTGATCCATACCGTGCGCGGCATCGGCTACGTCTGCGAGGTCCGCCCTTGAGTGCCCGCTCACCCTCGCTGATCCTGCGCGCCACCCTGGGCTTCGCCCTGGTGGCCCTGCTCGCCGTGGGCGGCGCGGGCGCCTTTCTCTACCACAGCCTGGAACGTACCGTGCTGGAGCGCGCCGACTACGCCCTGCTCGGTCGCCTGGCGCATTTTCGCAGCCTGCTCAGTACCGATCTGTCGCTGGAGACCCTGGGCCACAGTCCGCAGCTGTTCGCCAACATGCTGGGCAACGAGCAGGACGTCTTTCTCATCGGTACGCCGGGCGCCAAGCCGGTGATCGCCTCCAATCCGCTGAACATCATCCTCCCCGATCTCGTCGTGGTGCCCCAGACCCGGCGGCCGACGCCGGCCGATCTGCGCGAGGGCACCCTGGCCGACGGCACCCGCTGGCGCGCCGCCCGGGTCGCGGTGAACACCCCCGAAGGCCCGGTGGAACTCACCGCCGCCCATGTGCTGCGCAACGAAGACACCACCCTGGCCGATTTCCGCCTGGGCCTGATCGGCGCCGTGACCCTGGCCTTCCTGGCTACCGCCGGGCTCGGCTATCTGCTGCTGCGGCGCGGGCTGGCACCGCTACGGCGCATCGCCCGACATGCCGGCGGCATCACCCCGACGCGGCTGGCCGCGCTCCTGGAGCTGGCCGATGCCCCGCGCGAGCTGCAACCCCTGGTGGAGAACTACAACGCCATGCTGGCGCGGCTGGCCGACGGCTATGGCCGGCTGGTGCAGTTTTCCGCCGACCTCGCCCACGAGATCCGCACCCCGATCAACGCCCTCATGGGCCACACCGAGGTGGCCCTGCGCCAGGTGCGTGGCACCGAGGAATACCAGACGCTGCTGGAATCCAACCTGGAAGAACTGGAGCGCATCTCGCGGCTGGTGGAGAGCATCCTCTTCCTCGCCCGCGCCGACGATGCCCAGGCGGTCCTCGCGCCCCAGCCATTGGAGCTGGCCGAGGAACTGGCCCGCATCGCCGACTACTTCGAGGGCCCGGCCGACGAGCGCGGCCTGAGGATCGTCGTCGCCGGCAGCGGCCAGGTGGTCGCCGACCCGCTGCTCCTGCGCCGCGCCCTGAGCAACCTGGTGGCCAATGCCATCCGCTATGCCGAGCCGGACGGCGAGATCCGCCTGCAGGCGGACGGCGGGCGCATCCGCGTCAGCAATGCCGGTCCCAGCCTGGCACCGGAGCACCTGCAACGGCTGTTCGACCGCTTCTACCGCGCCGATCCCTCGCGCCACCAGCCCCATGATTCCAACGGCCTGGGCCTGGCCATCGTCGCGGCCATCATGCGCCTGCACGGCGGCCGCGCCGAGGTCGAGCAGGACGCGCAGGGGATTCATTTCAGTCTGGTCTTCCCGCATCCGGCAGGCTGAACCGCGACCCACCCCGCAAACCACGCAACCGCCCGTCACCAAAGGACTTTTTCCGCTTGCCCAGGCCGGCTATGGGCTGCATCACCACGCCTACTACTGTACATTCATCTACCTTAGGCAATAAGCAAGGGTGGTAGGCGATGAGCGTGGATGTCGAACTGGTGCTGGCCGGCAAGATCGGTTTCGCGGCGCACCAGAACGCGGTGCCCGTGCTGCGCGAATTGCGCCTCACCCACAGCGGCGCCGAAGCCCTGGCCGATGTCAGCCTGACAGTGACGGCGGAGCCGGCCTTCGTGGTGCCGCGTACCTGGCACCTGGAGCGCCTCGATCCCCAGGGCACCCTCTATCTCGATGATCGCGACCTCGAATTCGACGCCGCCCTGCTCGGCAGCCTGCAGGAAAGCCTGGTCGCCCAGTTGACCTTCACCGTGCGCCAGGGCGACGAGATCCTGCGGACGCGGCGCTATCCGGTCGAGTTGCTGGCGCGCAACCAGTGGGGCGGCGTGGACAGCATGCCGGAACTGGCGGCGGCCTTCGTCATGCCCAACGACCCGGCGGTGGATCGCTTGCTGGGCGCAGCGGCCGAGGTGCTGCGCCGCGCCGGCAAGCCCACCGCGCTGGATGGCTATGAAGGCGGCTCGCGGCGCCGCGTCTGGGAGCTGAGTTCGGCGCTTTGGTCGGCGCTGTGCGGCCTGCAGCTGACCTATGCGGTGCCGCCCGCCAGCTTCGAGCGCCAGGGCCAGAAGATCCGCACCCCCGGCGCCATTCTCGACGGGGGCCTGGCGACCTGCCTGGATCTCGCCCTGCTCGCCTGCGCGGCGCTGGAACAGGCCGGGCTCAATCCGCTGCTGGTCATCACCCGCGGCCATGCCTTCGCCGGGGTCTGGCTGCAGCCCCAGGAATTCGCCCAGTTGCTCACCGACGAGGCCGAGCCGGTGCGCAAGCGGGTGGCCCTCAAGGACCTGCTGGTGTTCGAGACCACCCAGGCCACCGCCTCGCCGCCACCCTCCTTCAGCCAGGCGGTGCAACTGGCCGAACGCCAGTTGGACGACGAGACCTTCGTGCTGGCCCTGGACATCCGTCGCGCCCGCCTGCAACGCATCCGCCCGCTGGCGGTGCCCGGCCAACTCGCTGCCACTGCGGACGGCCTGCTGCTGCCGGGCGAAGCCCTGGAAGAAGCCCCACCGCTGCCGGCCTTCGACGTGGACGTCGAGGCGGCGCCGACCACCCCGGTCGGCCGCCTGGCGCTCTGGCAGCGCAAGCTGCTCGACCTCACCACCCGCAATCGCCTGCTGCACGTGCCGGACAATGCCCGCAGCGTGCCCCTGCTCTGCCCCGAGCCGGCCGCCCTGGAAGATCGCCTGGCCGAGGGCCGGGCGCTGCGCCTGGTGCCGCTGCCGGACCTGGCGGTGAGTGGACGCGACACCGTGCTGCACGAGGCCCGCGAACACGAGAACCTGCAGGACGAATACGCCCGCGGCGCCCTGGGCCGTGGCGAGGTGGTCGCGCCCCTGGATGCGACCAAACTGGACGCGGCGCTGGTGGAACTCTATCGCCGCGCGCGCAGCGATCTCGACGAGGGCGGTGCCAATACCCTCTACCTGGCGCTGGGTTTCCTGCGCTGGAAGAAGGCCGCCGACGATCCCAAGCACTACCGGGCGCCGCTGATCCTGCTGCCGGTGCGCCTGGAACGCCAGAGCGCTGCCAGCGGCATCACCCTGCACCTGTTCGAGGACGAGCCGCGCTTCAACCTGACCCTGCTGGAACTCTTGCGCCACGACTTCGACCTGGACATCCCCGGGCTCGACGGCCCGCTGCCCGGCGATGGCAACGGCATCGACGTGGACGGCATCTGGACCAGGGTCCGTCGCGCGGTGCGCGACCTGCCCGGCTTCGAGGTCAGCGGCGAATTGCTGCTCGGCCAGTTCTCCTTCGCCAAGTACCTGATGTGGAAGGACCTCACCGAACGCAGCGACCAGCTGATGGAAAGCCCGCTGGTGCGGCATCTGCTGGAGCGCACCTCGGAATCCGGCGCCTATCTCAGTGGCGGCAGCTTTCCCCGCGAACGCGAGCTGGATCGCCAGGTCACCCCGGCCGAACTCTTCACCCCGCTGCCGGCGGATTCCTCGCAGTTGGCTGCGGTGCTGGCCTCGGCCGGTGGCCAGGACTTCGTGCTCGACGGCCCGCCCGGCACCGGCAAGTCCCAGACCATCGCCAACATGATCGCCCACAACCTGGCGCTCGGCCGCCGGGTCCTGTTCGTCGCCGAGAAGCGCGCGGCCCTGGACGTGGTCTATCGCCGCCTGGAAGCCCAAGGCCTGGGCGAATTCTGCCTGGAACTGCATTCCAGCAAAGCGTCCAAGGCCGAGGTGCTCAAGCAGCTGGAGCGCGCCTGGGACACCCGCGACGGTCTCGACGAAGAGGAATGGCTGGCCGAGGCCGCCGAGGTGGAGCGCCTGCGCGATCGCCTCAATGCCGTGGTCGAGCGCCTGCACCGCCGCTGGCCCAATGGCCTGACCCTGCAACAGAGCATCGGCCGAGTGCTGCGCGATGCCGCCCCCGATACCCCGCGTCTCACCTGGCCTCAGGCCGACACCCACGACGCTGAGGCCCTGGCCGAACTGCGCACCGCCGTGCGCCGCCTGGTGCTGCACGCCGAGACCGGCCGCAGTCTGGCGGTGGATTTCACCCTCTTGCCGGCGCACCCCTGGTCCAATGCCTGGCAGGATGGGCTGGTCGGCACCGCCGAACGGCTGCGCGAGACCCAGCAAGCCCTCCAGCAGGCGCGACAGCGACTGCGTGACGTACTCGGCCTGCCGCTGGCCGAGCAGGTGGCACCCAAGCGCCTGCTGGATTTCGCCGAGTTGCTGCAGAGCGCCGCTGGCCAGGACCTGGGTTTCGCCTTCGGCCCCGGTGCCGGGGAGCGCCAGCGCCAGTTCGGCCGCGCCCTGGAGCTGCTGCGGGATTATCAAACGCTGGAGCGCGAGCTGTCGGTGCCCTATGCCGCTGAAGCCTGTCGCCGCATCGCCCTCACCCAGCTGGAAGGCGCCTGGGACGCCGCCGGCCAGCGCTTCTGGATCTTCGCCACCCGGGCCCAGCGCCAGGTCACCCAGGACCTCGCCCGCCAGGGTGAAACCCAGGGCCAGCCCGACGTGGCCGCCGACCTGCCGCGGCTACGTCGCCAGCGCACCCTGCTTACCGAACTGGACGAGTTGACGCCCAACCTGGCCGGCATCAGCGGCTGGCAGGGCGTCACCAGCGACCTGGAGGCCCTGCTCGCGCGCCGCGCCCTGGCGGAAAGGCTGAGCACGGCGCTGCCGACCCTGGCGGAAACGCCCGAGCAGTTGCTAGCCCTGCGCCAGGCGGCGGCGCGCCGGTTGCAGCATCCCGAGGACCAGCCGGTGGACACTACCCTGGCACCGGCCAGCAGCGCCTTCGCCGCCGCCCTGGAGGCCGCCGAAGCCGCGCGCCAGAGCTTTGCCGAGCAGGCAGGACTGCCGGCAGACACCCCGGCCGCCGAGCTGGTACGCACCGCCGCCGCCCTGTTGCGCCAGCCCGGTCGCCTCAAGGCCTGGTGCGACTGGCAGCGGGTCCGCGAGGAAGCCGACGCCCTCGGCCTGGCAGCGCTGATCGCGCGCGTCTCGGTCGGCTCCGGGGAGGATCTCGCAGCCGTCTTCGAAACCGCCTATGCCCGCTGGTTCGCCGCCACCGCCTTGGACGCCGAGCCCTTGCTGCGCGACTTCGTCCCGGCCGAGCACGAGAGCGACATCCAGGCCTATCGCCGGCTGGACGATCGCCTGCAGACCCTCGCCGTGCGCCATATCCGCGCCCTGCTCTGCCACGGCCTGCCGCCGAAGAACGACGCCGCGCGCCAGGGCGGCGGCTTCGCCGTGCTCAAGCACGAATTGCAGAAGCAGCGCCGGCACAAGCCGCTGCGCCAGCTGGCCCTAGAGATGGGCGACGCCCTGGCCCGCCTGGCGCCCTGCATGCTGATGAGTCCGCTGTCCATCGCCCAGTACCTGCCGCCGGATGGCGGCCTGTTCGACCTGGTGATCTTCGACGAAGCCTCGCAGATCGCGCCCTGGGATGCGGTGGGCGCCATCGCCCGCGGCGTGCAGGTGGTGATCGCCGGCGATCCCCGGCAGATGCCGCCGACCCGTTTCTTCGACCGCGCCGCCGGCGAGGACGACACCGCCGAGGACCTGGAAAGTATCCTCGACGAATGCCTGGGCGCCGGCATCTACAGCCACAGCCTCAACTGGCACTACCGCAGTCGCCACGAGAGCCTGATCGCCTTCTCCAACCATCACTACTACGACGGCAAGCTGATCACCTTCCCCGCCCCGGAGATCCGCCCGAGTGCGGTGGAGTGGCGGCGGGTGGAGGGCGTCTACGCCAAGGGCAAGGGGCGTCACAATGCCCTCGAAGCCCAGGCCATGGTCGCCGAGGCGGTCAAGCGCCTGCTCGATCCGGCCTTTGCCGGTCTCAGCCTGGGCATCATCACTCTCAACAGCGAACAGCAGCGGCTGGTCACCGACCTGCTCGACCGGGCGCGCCAGCAGCACCCGGAGATCGAGGCGCACTTCGCCGAGGACCTGGCCGAGCCGGTGGTGGTGAAGAACCTGGAAACGGTGCAGGGCGACGAGCGCGACCTGATCATGCTCGGCATCGGCTTCGGTCCCACCGAACCGGGTGCCAATACCATGTCGATGAACTTCGGCCCGCTCAACAAGGACGGCGGCTGGCGCCGGCTCAACGTCGCCGTGACTCGCGCGCGGCGGGAGATGCTGGTGTTCTCCTCCTTCGATCCGGGGCTGATCGACCTCAATCGCACCAATGCCCGCGCGGTGCGCGATCTCAAGCTGTTCCTGGAATTCGCCCAGCGCGGACCCCAGGCCCTGGCCGCGGCGGTCAAGGGCTCCCTGGGCGGCCATGATTCGCCCTTTGAGGAAGCCGTGGCCCAGGCGCTGCAGGCCAAGGGCTGGCAGGTGGTGCCGCAAATCGGTGTGTCGCGCTTTCGCATCGACCTGGGTATCGTCCATCCCGACCGGCCGGGCGACTACCTGGTGGGCATCGAATGCGACGGCGCCACCTACCAC
>CAUQPA010000046.1:0-13899 GCA_963519325.1 uncultured Pseudomonas sp.
GCTTGCTGGAGGTGCTGGTGCTGTCGCGGCTGAACCTTGCCCAGGGCAGCGCCTACGCCACCACCACCCTGCTCTCCTACGTCATCGTCGGCTTCGGTACCGTCACCACCCTGGCGACCCTGGGGGTCAGCTGGGACAAGCTGCAGTGGCTGGCCACGGCCCTCTCCGTCGGCCTGGGTTTCGGCCTGCAGGAGATCTTCGGTAACTTCATCTCCGGCCTGATCATCCTCTTCGAGCGCCCGGTGCGCGTCGGCGACCTGATCACCATCGGCAACGTGACCGGCACGGTCAACAAGATCCGCATCCGCGCCACCCACATCACCGATGCCGACCGCAAGTCGGTGGTGGTACCGAACAAGACCTTCGTCACCAGCCAGCTGATCAACTGGACGCTGACCGACACTGTCACCCGCATCGTGCTGACCTTCGGTATCAACCGCGGCACCGACCTGGCCAAGGCCCAGCAATTGATCATGCAGGCGGTGAAGGAAAACGTGCGGGTGCTGCACGATCCCGAACCCTCGCTGTACGTCATCCACTACGGCGCCACTACCTTGGACCACGAGTTGCGCATCTATGTGCGCGAGCTGGGCGACCGCAGCGCCGCCACCGACGAGCTGATCCGGCGCATCGATCAACTGCTGCGCGACGCCGGCATCAACCTGCTGTCCACGCCGCAAATGGAGATCACCCTGAAGAATCGTCACGGAGCGGAGAAACAACTGGGCAAAACGCCCCTCCTACCTGAAGGGGATGCCCAGCAGGAGGCCGAGGATCCCAAGCCGACCAAGGCCTGACGGCCGCTGCGCTAACCTGCCGGGATACCCATGAAACAGCTGCTCGACCTGACCTTCGACAACAGATTCGCCCGTCTGGGCGATGACTTCTCCACGCACATCGAGCCGCGGCCGCTGGACGATCCGCGGCTGGTGGTTGCCTCGCCCGCGGCCATGGCGTTGCTGGACCTGGATCCGGCCGAGGCGGCGACGCCCGAATTCACCCAGGTGTTCGCCGGCGCCCAGCTCTGGGACAGTGCCGAGCCGCGGGCAATGGTCTATTCCGGCCACCAGTTCGGCTCCTACAACCCGCGCCTGGGCGATGGCCGCGGCCTGCTGCTGGGCGAGGTGGTGAACGACCGCGGCGAGCACTGGGACCTGCATCTCAAGGGTGCCGGCCTCACGCCCTATTCGCGCATGGGCGACGGTCGCGCCGTGCTGCGCTCCTCCATCCGCGAATTCCTCGCCTCCGAGGCGCTGCACGCCCTCGGTATCCCGACCACCCGCGCCCTCTGCGTGATCGGCTCCTCCACCCAGGTGGTGCGCGAGCGACTGGAAACCGGTGCCACCCTGCTGCGCATGGCCCCCAGCCATGTGCGCTTCGGTCATTTCGAATACTTCTACTACACCCGCCAGCATGCGCTGCTCGAACGGCTGGGTGAACACGTCCTGGCCGCGCATTTCCCCGAGTTGCTGGCCACGCCCGAGCCCTGGGCGGCGTTGTTCCGCGAGGTGGTGGAGCGTACCGCACGGCTGATCGCCCACTGGCAGGCCTATGGCTTCTGCCATGGTGTGATGAACACCGATAATTTCTCGATCCTGGGCCTGACCTTCGACTTCGGGCCCTTCGCCTTCCTCGACGACTTCGACGCCCAGTTCATCTGCAACCACTCCGACCACACGGGGCGCTACTCCTACAGCAACCAGGTACCCATCGCGCATTGGAACCTGGCGGCCCTGGCCCAGGCGCTGACGCCCAAGGTGGCGGTCGAGACCCTGCAGGAGAGCATCGCCCTGTTCCTGCCGCTCTACCAGGCGCACTACCTGGACCTGATGCGGCGGCGGCTGGGCCTGCAGGAAGCCCGCGACGAGGACCAGGAGCTGGTCGAACGCCTGCTGGCCCTGATGCAACAGGGCGGCGTGGACTATCCGCTATTCTTCCGCCGACTGGGCGAAGAGGCGCCCGAGGCCGCCCTCGCCCGGGTCCGCGAGGATTTCATCGACCTGCGTGGCTTCGACGACTGGAGCCAGGCCTATCGCGCCCGCCTGGACGCCGAAGGCGGTGCGCCAGCCGACCGGACCGCACGCATGAACGCGGTCAATCCGCTCTACGTCCTGCGCAACTACCTGGCACAACAGGCCATCGAACAGGCCGAAGCGGGCGATTACCGCGAGGTGCGACTGCTGCACGAGGTGCTCTCGCGTCCCTTCGAGGCCCAGCCGGGCCGCGAGCGTTTCGCCCAGCGGCCTCCGGACTGGGGCAAGCATCTCGAGATCAGTTGCTCGTCCTGAGACCAAACGCCGGGACTCGGAGCCTGTTCAAACGCTCGCGAGCTGGCGCCAGCCAACGCGCAACGACCAAGGGTAGTAACCGCCAACGGCTGGCCCGGAGAGTGAGCGCTAGCGAACCGAACGCCTGAGGAGGCGGATCGAACTCGCGCTCGACCGGGCTCGCGTCCGAGTCAACGAGTAGTAGATGAGCGTTCCCTCGGGGCCGCCCAAGTGGGGCTGGCGACCCCGGTTTTTCAACGCCTTCTGACCGACGCGCAGCAGGCTTCGAACAGGCTCAGGCGCCGTCGACCTGGAAGACGTGTCGCAGATAATGCAGGAAGTCCGGCTCGCCGCCCTGGGCCTTGCCGGGCGCGTCGGAGATCTTGGCCACCGGCTGGCCGTTGCAGCGACTCATCTTGAGCACCATGTTCATCGGCTGCACCCCGGGGATGTCGCAGGTGAAATGGGTGCCGATGCCGAAGCTGACGTTGATCCGCTCGCGCAGGGCGCGGAACAGGGCTAGGGCCTTTTCCAGGTTGAGCGAGTCGGAAAACACCAGGGTCTTGGTCAGGGGGTCTATGCCCAGCTGCTGGTAGTGGGCGATGGCCTTTTCCGCCCACTGCAGCGGATCGCCACTGTCGTGGCGCAGGCCGTCGAAGAGCTTTGCGAAGTAGAGATCGAAGTCGCGCAGGAAGGCGTCCATGGTGATGGTGTCGGTCAGGGCGATGCCGAGCTGACCGCGATACTCGCGCACCCAGCAATCGAGCGCGGCGATCTGGCTGTCGATCAGCCGCGGTCCCAGCTGCTGGTGGGCCATGAGCCATTCGTGGGCCATGGTGCCCAGGGGGGCGACTCCCAGCTTCCAGGCCAGGTGCACGTTGCTGGTGCCAACGAAACGCCCGGGGAAATCATCCCTCAGGCTGCGCACCACCATCTCCTGCACGCCATAGGAGAAACGCCGCCGGGTGCCGAAGTCGGCCATCTTGAATTCGGCCAGCTCATCGGCGCCGGCTTCGCGCGCCAGCCAATCGAACTTGCGATAGAGCTGATCCTGGGCCACCTGGAGCGGCAGCTCGGCATGGCGCTGGCGATTGCGCACCTCGCTGATCAGCGCCAGGATGGGCACCTCGAACAGGATGAGATGCAGCCAGGGCCCCTTCAGGGTCAGGGTGAAGCGGCCCTCTTCCTCGCCGAGGAAGACATAGGATGGATTGAAGCGGAATAGCCGCAAGAAGCGGATGAAATCGGGGGTGATGAAGGCGATGCGCTCGAGAAAGACCAGTTGGCTGTCGCTGATGGCGACGTCGGCAAGGGCATCGATCTCGGCCTGGATGGCCGCGTGGTAGGGTCGCAGGTCTTCGTCATTGCGACAGCGAAAGGTCCATTCGACTTCCGCGTTCGGATAGTTGTGCAGGACGGCCTGCATCATGGTGAGCTTGTAGAAATCGGTGTCCAACAGGCTCTGCACGGCCTGCTCGGAAAAACTATCGGCCAACATTGGCGGGGCTCGGCAGCGATTGGTCAATCGACAGCATGCCGAACTTGGCTGGGAAGCGAAAGGACCTTGACCGCGCTGGGATCAGCGGTTGTGGGTCTGGGTCATGCCGAACAGGAAGAGCAGCAGGTCGTGGCTGCCGGTATTGGAGGTAGCCAGATTCCGGGCGACCGGGGTCTGGCAATAGCTGAGTTCCTCGCTACCGACCACCGCGGCTGCCGGACGCAACCAGCTCGCATAGGCCAAGGTGGTGACGCCACAGAAAGCCGCGATCAGCAAACCTCGAGTAATTTGTGAAGTCATGGCTCCAACCCTCTGATCTGTCGTCCCAACGCTTGTTGGTAACCGTAGAGGAGAGTTCGCCATTGCGCAGCGTTCCACGACGAATGGCGGCGTAATTGCAGCATATCCCGACGGGCGGCCGTCGCCAATGACAGTCGCTGCCGGCATTTCTCCAGATCGAGCAGGGCGACGGAGAATTCCTTGCCCGCGCTGCCCTGCCGCTCGGCGACGAAGATGTGCTTGGGATAGAGGCAGCCATGCTGCCAGCGATGGCGGTGCATGCGCGCCAGCACACCTCCCAGGGCGGTCAGGAAGCGCTCGTGCTCCGCCTCGCTGAGATGACTGCCAGCGCCCTCGGCGTACCACTGATCGAGATCCTGGTAGCCCTCCAGGGCGGCGCTGACCAGCAGCGCGCGCCACCCGCCCTCGGCCTGCCGGGCGGCGCAGAACAGCAGCTCGGGCACCTTGATGCCCAGCTCGCGAAAGGCGAGCAGGGCATCGCGCTCGCGCAGGGCGGTGGGACGCCCCAGGGGATGGCGCAGGCTGCGATAGAGATGGCCGACCTGGCGCTTGACGTAGGCCAGGGTGCCGTCGGGCAGGCGCAGGCGCTGGACGCCACTCTCGCCGCCGCGGCGCACGTTGGGGGCTTCCACCCAGTCGCCGGCGGTGTTCCACCAGCGCTCGAAACCCTCTTCGCCCTGCGTCACGGCTCCCATCAGCTGCCTCTCTTGTTCTGGAATAGCGTCAATTGGCCTTGCGCAGGACGTAGACCCGCCACATGGCATAGCCCGGCAGGAAGTCCAGGGCCCGGTCGACGACGAAGCCGGCCTGGGCGACCTCCGCCTCGAACTGGCTGCGCTCGACGATGAATCTGTTCTGGTAGCCGCCACGATCGCGGCCCTGCGCCTGCCGGCGGCGCTCCAGCGCCTGGCGACGCCAGGCCTTGACGTTGCCGTCGACCCACAGCGACAGGATGACGCTGTCGCGGGTCACCCGGTGGAACTCCTGCAGCAGGGCCAGGCGGTCCGCCGACTCGCCGACGTGGTGCAGCAGGCGCATACAGAAGATGCAATCTACAGAATTGTCGGACAAGTCGATAGCGAAAGCCGACGTCTGCAGTGTCTTGACCCGGGCGACGACCTCCGCGGGCTGCTGCTCCCGGGCGGTAGCCAGCATGTTTTCCGAATAGTCGGCGCCGATGATCACTCGAT
The DNA here is from genome assembly GCA_963519325.1 of uncultured Pseudomonas sp. GTDB lineage: Bacteria > Pseudomonadota > Gammaproteobacteria > Pseudomonadales > Pseudomonadaceae > Chryseomonas. The sequence continues at coordinate 5,256 of CAUQPA010000046.1, forward strand.
TGCGCTTTTCCGCCAGCAGCGGCCAGAAGCGCCCGGCGCCACTGGGCAGGTCAAGTACCAGGTTGGGCTGGCCGGCGATGCTCAGCGCCTGACGAGCCAGTTGCTGGTCGCGCCAGTTGGAGAGGCGGCGAGCCAGGCCATCCTGGTGCTTGAGGAAATACTGGCGAGCGTGGTCGGCATCGTACTTTTGCGAAAAGGGCAGGTCGATGGGCGCTTTCACGGAGGCGGCTCCTGGGAGTAGAGAGGTGCCGCTACCCTACTCAGGCCGCTGTCAAACCCCGGTCAAGCGCTTGTGAAAATTCTGTCATCTCAGGCTGCTACCCTGTCGTCGCCGAGACTGATGTCGAAGCGGCAGCCGCCCACCGTGCTATCGCCCAGGGCCACGCTCCAGCCCTGCAACTGGCAGATCCGCCGCACCAGCGACAGGCCCAGCCCGAGGCCCTCGCCGCGCCCCTCGGCGCCGCGCACGAAGGGCTGGAACATGGCCTCGCGCTGCTCCTCGGGAATGCCCACCCCGCTGTCCTCGACGGCGAAACCGGTGGCGCCCACCTGCAGCCCTATGTAGCCGCGCTCGGTGTAGTGCAGGGCGTTGCGCAGCAGGTTGCTCATCACCGAGCGCAGGAAGGGTTCGTGCCAGAGATAGCAATCGGCCTCCGGCGCCACGCTCAGGCGCCACTGCAAGCCCTTGGCCTCCACCGCCGCCTGCCATTCCGCGGTCTGCCGGCGCGCGACCTCGGCCAGGGTGGCCCGCGGTACCTGGGTATCGCTGTCACCCTGGTTGCGCGCCAGGGCGAGAAAGGTCTGTACCAGCTCCTGCATCTCCCGCGCCGCACGGGTCATGCGCTCCAGCGGGCCCTTGGCCCGTGGCGGCAGGTCCGGCGCGGCGGCCAGCAGTTCGCAGGAGGAATTGATCACCATCAGCGGGGTGCGCAGCTCGTGGCTGACGTCGCTGGTGAACAGGCGCTCGCGCGCCAGGGCCGCCCGCAGGCGATCGAAGGCATCGTCGAAGGCGCCGGCCAGTTCGCCGACCTCGTCCTTGGCGTAGTCCGGTGCCAGCGGCGGCGTCACATCGAGGATCTGGTCGCGGCGGCGCACCTGCCGCGCCAGCCGCACCACGGGGGCGATCACCCGCCGCGCCAGCGCCCAACCCAGCAGCCAGGCCAGCGCCACGCTGATCAGGAAGCCGATGAGCACCACCTTGTAGAGCAGCCGCTCGCGCGCCTCGAAATCGCTCTGGTTCTGCAACAGCACGAAGTGGTTGCCGTCGATCTCGGCCACGTAGGCATAGAAGTACTGGTGGTCTTCCTCCACCTCGCTGAAGCCCGCCGGCAGGTCGCGCAGGTGCTCGGGCAGGTGCGCGGCCTCGGCCAGCGGCACGAAATACAGGCGCATGTCGGGATCCAGCACCGGTTGACCGCCGCGTCTCATGTCGCGCTGCACCATGCGGTCCAGTTCGTTGCGCAGGTCGGTGGAGATCAGCCGTTCCTCGACGGTGTGGACCACCGCGACGATACCCAGGGAAAACACGCCGCCGACCAGGAAGGTCATCAGTACGAAGGCGATGACGATCCGCCGCGACAGGCTCAGGTGATATTCCATGGCTAATCCTGCTCGACCAGCTTGTAGCCCACGCCGTGGATGGTCCGCAGCAGTGGCTGGGCGAACGGCTTGTCGATCACCTGGCGCAGCTGGTGGACGTGGCTGCGCAGGCTGTCGCTGTCCGGATAGTCCTCGCCCCAGACCGCCTCCTCCAATACCTCGCGGCGCACCACGTGGGGGCTCTTCTGCATCAGCAGGGCGAGGATCTTAAGACCGATGGGATTGAGCTTGAGCGGCGTCCCGGCGCGACTCACCTCCAGGGTGTCCAGGTCATAGCTGAGGTCGGCCACCTGCAACTGGCGACGGCCGCCGCCCTTGGTGCGCCGCATCACCGCCTCGACGCGCGCGGCCAGCTCGGACAGGGCGAAGGGCTTGACCAGGTAGTCGTCGGCGCCGGAGCGGAAGCCTTCCAGGCGGTCGTCGAGCTGGTCGCGGGCGGTGAGCATGATCACCGGGGTATCGCGCCGGGCATCCTGGCGCAGGCGCTGGCAGAGGGTGTAGCCGTCGATACCGGGCAGCATGATGTCGAGGATCAGCAGGTCGTAGTGCTCGGTCGCGGCCAGGTGCAGGCCGGACAGGCCATCCTGGGCGCAATCCACGCTGTAGCCCTTAAGGCTGAGGTAATCCAGCAGGTTGCTGAGGATGTCCTTGTTGTCTTCCACCACCAGGATACGCATGTCGCCGACCTCTTGCCCGGGCCCACCGCAGGGGCCGCTGTTGCCTGTTCGGCACAGAGCCTACCTGCCACCAGCGACCTCGACCAGCGCAGCGGCGGCGTCCAGGGGGGCGCGCCTTCGGGAATACCGAACATGAAAAAGCCCCGGTGTCCGCGAGGAACACCGGGGCTCGGCTCGGCCCGAGGGCCGGAGCGGCTCTTACATCATGCCGCCCATGCCACCCATGCCGCCCATGTCGGGCATGGCCGGGGCTGCGTCGTCTTTCGGCAGCTCAGCCACGATGGCTTCGGTGGTGATCAGCAGACCAGCGATGGACGAAGCGGCCTGCAGCGCGCTGCGGGTCACCTTGGCCGGGTCGATGATGCCGAATTCCAGCATGTCGCCGTATTCGCCGGTAGCGGCGTTGTAGCCGTAGTTGCCGCTGCCCTGCTTGACCTTGTCCAGCACGACGGAGGCTTCGTCACCGGCGTTGGTCACGATCTGGCGCAGGGGCGCTTCGACGGCGCGACGCAGGATGTTGATACCGGCGTTCTGCTCTTCGTTGATGCCCTTCAGATCCTTCAGGGCGTCCAGGGCACGCACCAGGGCAACACCGCCGCCAGGCACCACGCCTTCTTCCACCGCAGCACGGGTCGCGTGCAGGGCGTCTTCGACGCGGGCTTTCTTCTCTTTCATCTCGACTTCGGTGGCAGCGCCGACCTTGATCACGGCAACACCACCGGCCAGCTTGGCCAGACGCTCTTGCAGCTTCTCCTTGTCGTAGTCGGAAGAGGTTTCTTCGACCTGGGCACGGATCTGCTTGATGCGGGCCTGGATGTCGACCTCGACGCCGGCGCCGTCGATGACGGTGGTGTTTTCCTTGTTCAGGACCACACGCTTGGCTTGACCCAGGTGCTCCAGGGTGGTGCTTTCCAGGCTCAGGCCGACTTCTTCGGAGATGACGGTACCGCCGGTCAGGATGGCGATGTCCTGCAGCATGGCCTTGCGACGATCACCGAAGCCGGGCGCCTTGACGGCAGCGACCTTGACGATACCGCGCATGTTGTTGACCACCAGGGTGGCCAGGGCTTCGCCTTCGACGTCTTCGGCGACGATCAGCAGCGGGCGACCGGCCTTGGCGACAGCTTCCAGCACCGGCAGCAGTTCGCGGATGTTGGAGATCTTCTTGTCGACCAGCAGCAGCAGCGGGCTGTCCAGCTCGGCAGACATGGTGTCGGGCTTGTTGATGAAGTAGGGCGACAGGTAGCCACGGTCGAACTGCATGCCTTCGACGACGGACAGTTCGTTTTCCAGGCCCGAGCCTTCTTCGACGGTGATGACGCCTTCTTTACCGACCTTCTCCATGGCTTCGGCGATGATGTTGCCGATGCTGTCGTCGGAGTTGGCGGAGATGGTGCCTACCTGGGCGATGGCCTTGCTGTCAGCGCAGGGCTTGGACAGGTTCTTCAGCTCGGCGACGACGGCAGCGGTGGCCTTGTCGATGCCGCGCTTCAGGTCCATCGGGTTCAGGCCGGCGGCCACGGACTTCAGGCCTTCGGTGACGATGGCCTGGGCCAGTACGGTGGCGGTGGTGGTGCCGTCGCCGGCCGCGTCGTTGGCCTTGGAGGCCACGTCTTTCACCAGCTGGGCGCCGATGTTCTCGATCTTGTCCTTGAGCTCGATCTCCTTGGCGACGGAAACGCCGTCCTTGGTGATCAGGGGAGCACCGAAGCTACGCTCCAGAACCACGTTGCGGCCTTTCGGGCCCAGGGTGGCCTTGACGGCGTCGGCCAGGGTGTTGACACCGGTCAGCAGCTTCTTGCGCGCGGAGTCACCGAATTTGACGTCTTTTGCAGCCATGTTCTGTTTCCTCTAAGAAATTCGAAAAGTGAGCAGGGATCAGCCTTCGATGACGGCCAGGATTTCGGACTCGGCCATCACCAGCAGTTCTTCGCCATCGACCTTGATGGCATTGCTGCCGGAATAGGGGCCGAACACCACCTTGTCACCCACTTTTACCGCCGGAGCCCGGACTTCACCGTTGTCCAGCACGCGTCCAGTGCCTACGGCAACCACTTCACCGCGGTTCGGCTTTTCGGCAGCCGAGCCCGGCAGCACGATGCCGCCAGCGGATTTGGTCTCTTCTTCGCTGCGACGGATCACAACGCGATCATGCAGAGGACGAAGCGCCATTGTCGTATCTCCCAAAGTTCTGAGTGTTTCCAGCGCCGATGACTGCATCGGCAGTTTGTTTTGACCGGCTGCGCCGGGTGCGCCCCGTGCATGACAGGACGCGAAACCTGCTCGCCTCGCGGCGACAACCTTGCGGTGTCCGCTACATGAGGTTGTCGCCAGGCATTTCAAGGGTGGCCCGCAAAATTTTTAGCGCTTTTCCTCATCGCGGTGGATCACTTCACCTTCGATGACCTCGGGGCGATGGGGCGCGGAATGGCCGGGACCCGGCTGATAGCCCTGGGCACCGGGAGCACGGCGGGTCACCCGGGCGATCACCGCGCCCAGCAGAGCCTTGCGGGTGACCGGCAGGAGGCAGACGAGGGCCAGGACGTCACTGATGAAGCCGGGGAAGATCAGCAGGGCGCCGGCGATCGCCAGGGTCAGGCCCTGGATGACTTCCTGCTCGGGCATCTGCCCCTGGGCCAGGCGCATGCGGATGCGCCAGAGGGTGGTGAAACCGGCGATGCGCAGCAGGGCGACGCCGATCAGGAAGCTCAGCAGCAGCAGGGCGAAGGTGGCGAGCACGCCGATTTCGCTGCCGATCTTGATGAGAACGGCCAGTTCCACAAAGGGAAACAGCAAGAAGAGTAAGGCGGTCACGCGCATCTCGAGTCCTTCACGGTAGAAACCGGTTGAAAGCCAAGAGATGGAGGCGACCAGGCCGATTTCAAGGTGCTCGCGCCGGGCCGCGCGCAAACGAAAAGGCCGCGAGAATCGCGGCCTTGACGGCATGCACAGCGCTCAGAGAAACATGACGTTACCAGGAGACGCCGACGCCGGCGGTATACTCGGTCTGGTTGACGTTGCCCTCGGCGCCGCTGGTGAGCTCCTTGGACGCCTTGAGGTTCAGGGACGCCCAGTTGGTCACCTTGTACCTCAGGCCGACGTCGCCGTCGAAGGTGAGGTTGGCGGTGTTGTCCAGCGGCCGGCCGATCTCGCCGGTGGTGAAGAACTGGATGGTCTGACCGTAGAGGTAGCGGTTGTAGTCCCACTTCATGCTTGCCGAGAGGAACTGGTCGGAACCGCCGTCCTTGTACTGGTAGCGGTTGTGGTTGAGCAGCCCGGTGAGGGAGAAGGCGCCCAGTTCGTTATCCCAGAACTGGTAGCCGGGACCGGTACCTAGGGTGCGCTGCTTGGCCAGTTCCTGGATCCAGTCGCGCTTGTATTCCGCGCGGCCCTGCCAGAAGAATTTCTCGTCGAAGAAGCGATCCAGGGCGTACTGCAGATCGTACTTGCTGGTCGATACCGCGCCATCGGCTTCGTAGCGGTCATAGCTGCCATTGGCATTGTGTCGCCACATGCCATGCCGTGCCTGGGTCTTGAAGTCGATGTCGTACTTTTCGCTGTCTTCGGAAGAGCTGATGTAGTCCAGACCGGCATCGATGTTGCCCTTCCAGGCGAAGTCGCGCAGGAAGGGGCGCGGCGGCACGATCTGGGTGATGCTCGCCAGGGGCACGGTCTGCTGGCCGTCCGCGGTAGTGACCACCACCTGGCCGTCGTCGGCCGGCTTGAGGCTTTCCACCGGGAAGTCGGGCTCGTACTTACCGCGCTGGACGATGACGGGGTTATCACGCTGCAGGGTCTTGATCTTGTCCCACGACAGGGGAATGTTGCCGCCGTATTCGGTCTGCAGCAGCAGCTTCTTGCTGTCGAGCAGCTTGATGGTTCCGGTGAGACGGTCGCCGTTCTTCAGCCAGACCGTGTCGGCGTGGGCGAAGGAAGCGAGTGACAACAGCGCGAGCGAGGAAAGGAATCGAAAACGCATGGGCACCAGGACACCTTGGGTGGACTTGGGTGGAAAGGTAACGAAACGAGAGGCCGCGATTATCCGGGTGCCTGAGGTCGGCGCAACCGTTGCTGGGTAAAAGTTAGGCAAGTTTCCGGAAATACCGCCCAAAGGTGGGTCATCCTGGAAGAATGCGGCAGCTCGACACGTTTCAGCACCACCGTAACCAAACTTTTCGGCACACTGGCACTCTGTCCCCGGAGCAACAGGACGTCATGACCGCCTCTCCTCCCCCCGAACCTCGTCGCCAGGCGGTCTTCCTGGCGCTGGCTGGCATTCCCGCGGGGCGGGTGGTCAGCTACGGCCAGCTGGCGGAGCTCGCCGGCCTGGGGCGTGGGGCGCGCTGGGTGGGCTGGGTGCTGGGGCGCTTGCCGGAGGGCAGCGCCCTGCCCTGGCATCGGGTGATCGCGGCGGATGGCCGGCCGAGCCTGACCCGCGACAGCCCGTCCGGACGCGAGCAGCGCGAGCGCTTGCGCGCCGAGGGTGTGTTGCTGCACGAGGACCGGGTGGACATGCGTCGGTACCGGTGGAATCCAGCTGAGAGTGTCGAGTAGAGTGCGCGTTTTTTCCGAGCCCAAGGGCATGTTTGCACGTTTCTGGCGTGAAGCCGTCTCCACCTACAAATCCAGGGCCTGCCTGGCCATGCTGCTGCTGGGTTTCGCCGCGGGCCTGCCGGCCATGCTGGTGTTCTCCACCCTCTCGGTGTGGCTGCGCGAAGCGGGCGTGAGTCGCGAGACCATCGGCTACGCCAGCTGGATCGGCCTGGCCTATGCCTTCAAGTGGGTCTGGTCGCCCATGCTCGACCTCTGGAAGCTGCCGCTGATCGGCAAGCTCGGCCGACGGCGCTCCTGGCTGGTGCTGTCGCAGATCCTGGTGGGCCTGGGGCTGGTCGGCATGGCGCTGTGCAACCCGCAGCAGCACCTGGAGCAGCTGATCGCCCTGGCGGTGCTGGTGGCCTTCGCCTCGGCCACCCAGGACATCGCGGTGGACGCCTATCGCCTGGAAATCGCCGACGACGACCGCCAGGCCGCGCTCGCCGCCTGCTACATGACCGGCTATCGCATCGCCGCCCTGCTGGCCAGCGCCGGCGCCCTGTTTCTCGCCGAGGAGCTGGGCTCGTCCAGGCTCGGCTACAGCCAGAGCGCCTGGGCCACCACCTACATGCTGTTCGCCCTGCTGGTGTTGCCAGGGCTGGTGACCAGCGTGCTGATCCGCGAGCCGGAGCCGGTCGCGCCCATGGCCATGGCGGAATCGCGCTTCGGCTTCAACCACCAGCTGGTGGCGGTGGCGCTGCTGCTGGTGATGCTGGTCTCCCTCCCGGCCGCCATCAATGCGGCGATCGCCCAGGCCTGGCCGCGCGCCCTGCTCTACAGCCTGTTCATCGTCGGCTGCCTGTCGCCCTGGGGCCGCTATTGTTCCAAGCCGCTGAGCGACCTCATGCGGCGCATGCGCGAACCGCTGCGGCTACGCGACGCGGCCAATGCCGAGGAACTGCCGCGCTTCGACTTCGTGCACCAGATGGTCTCGGTGATCCTGCTGATCGTGCTCATCGTGGCGGTCACCGGGGGACTGTCGGCCTTCGCCGGGGGCTACTGGCCACGGGGCCTGATGTACGCCCTGATCGCCTGGCTGTGCCTCACCGCGCCCGGGCGACGGCTGATGGCCCCGGTACTCACGCCCATCACCGAGTTCATCCAGCGCTACCAGTGGCAGGCGCTGCTGCTGCTCGGCCTGATCTCCACCTATCGACTGTCCGATACGGTCATGGGGGTGATGGCCAGCGTCTTCTATATCGACGTCGGCTACAGCAAGGAAACCATCGCCGGGGTCAGCAAGATCTTCGGGGTGTTCATGACCCTGCTCGGCGCCGGCCTTGGCGGGGTGCTGATCACCCGGGCGGGGATCCTGCCCATCCTGTTCCTCGGTGGCGCCGCCTCGGCGCTGACCAACCTGCTGTTCGTGGTGATCGCCTCCACCGGGGCCAATGTCCCGCTGCTGATCGCCACCATCTGCGCCGACAACGTCAGCGGCGGCATGGCCACCTCGGCCTTCGTCGCCTACCTGTCGAGCCTGACCAACCTGAGGTTCTCGGCCACCCAGTACGCCATGCTCAGTTCGCTGATGCTGCTGTTGCCGCGGCTACTGGGCGGTTATTCGGGGGCCATGGTGGAGCACGTCGGCTACAGCTCCTTCTTCTCCCTGACCGCCCTGATGGGCATCCCCACGCTGCTGCTGATCGGGACGCTCTGGCTGCGCCAGCGCCGCACCCCGGTCGCCCGCGAAACCGCCAAGGGACACTGAGGCGGCCAGCGGCCGCCCCCGGCCCGACTAGGCTTCGCCGCGCGCCGCCGCCGTGGCGCGGCCGTCG
>CAUQPA010000047.1:0-13507 GCA_963519325.1 uncultured Pseudomonas sp.
CGAGCCCGAGGCCGACTTCCAGGCGGCCGGCGCCGCCCTGGTGCAGCGCCTCGAACACTACCTGCAACCCAGCGCCAAGGCCCTCGAGCCCGCCGCGACCGCTCGCGCCGCGCTGCCGCCCGCGGATGGCGTGGCGGCCGGTCATTGGCACCTGTCGCTGCGCTTCGGCCCGGACATGCTGCGCAACGGCATGGACCCCCTGGCCTTCGTGCGCTATCTCAACAGTTTCGGTCGCATCGTCACTATCGTCACCCTGACCGATGCCATCCCCGCGGCCGCCGAGATGGACCCGGAGACCTGCTACCTGGGGTTCGAGGTGGCCTTCGACAGTGATGCCGACAAGGACACCATCGAGGCGGCCTTCGAATTCGTCCGCGAGGACAGCCAGATCCGCATCCTGCCGCCGCACAGCCGCAGCAGTGACTACTGCCAGCTGATCGAGGCGCTGCCCGAAGAAGACCTGCGCCTGGGCGAGATCCTGGTGCGCTGCGGCACCCTGACCGCCACCGAGCTGGACGAGGTCCTGCGCCGCCAGGCCGATCCGGCGACACCGCGCAAGCCCATCGGCGAGGCCTTGGTCGAGGCGCACCTGGTCAACTCGCCGGTAGTAGATGCGGCGCTAAACAAGCAGCGCAAGGTCAAGGAGCAACGTAGCGGCAGCGCCGGCGATGGCCAGTTGATCCGCATCGACGCGACCAAGCTCGACCAGCTCATCGACCTGATCGGCGAACTCATCATCGCCGGTGCCGGCACCCAGCTCATCGCCCAGCAGAGCGGCCTGGCCGCGCTGGTGGAGTCCACCGGGGTGCTCTCGCGGCTGGTCGAGGAGGTACGCGACACCGCCCTGACCCTGCGCATGGTGCAGATCGGCACCACCTTCAACCGTTTCCAACGGGTGGTGCGGGACGTCTCCAAGGAGATCGGCAAGGACATCGCCCTGCTGATCAGCGGCGGCGAGACCGAGCTGGACAAGACCGTGGTGGAGAAGATCGGCGATCCGCTGACCCACCTGATCCGCAATGCCATGGACCATGGCATCGAGTCCGCCGAGTTGCGCCTGGCCCGCGGCAAGCCGGCCCAGGGCACCGTCGGCCTGCATGCCTATCACGAGTCGAGCAGCATCGTCATCGAGGTCACCGACGACGGCGGCGGCCTGGCCCGCGAGCGCATCCTGCGCAAGGCGACCGAGCGCGGCCTGATCGCCGAGGGCCAGGTGCTGGCTGACAAGGACGTGTTCAACCTGATCTTCGAGCCGGGCTTCTCCACCGCCGAACAGATCAGCAACCTGTCCGGTCGCGGCGTCGGCATGGACGTGGTCAAGAAGAACATCACCGCCCTGCGCGGCAGCGTCGACCTCACCAGCGAGGAAGGCCGGGGCACCAAGGTGACCATCCGCCTGCCGCTGACCCTGGCGATCATCGACGGCTTCCTCATAGGCGTCGGCAAGGCGACCTACGTGGTGCCCCTGGAGGCGGTGGAGGAGTGCATCGAACTGACCGAGGCGGCCAGCGTCCAGGCCAGCGGTAACGACTATCTGGACCTGCGCGGCGAGGTGCTGCCGGTGCTGCGCCTGCGCCAGCTGTTCGCCATCGAGGAAGAGCCGCCGCGGCGGCAGAACGTGGTGGTGGTGCGCTATGCCGGCCAGCGCGCCGGCCTGGTGGTCGATCAGTTGCTCGGCGAATTCCAGACCGTGATCAAGCCGCTCGGCCCGCTGTTCGACCACAACCGCAGCCTGGGGGGCTTCACCATCCTCGGTAGCGGCGCGGTGGCCCTGATCCTGAACGTGCCTGGCCTGATCGGCGAGGCGTCCTCCACCACCCTGACCACCCACGCCCCGGCGCTGGCCTGATCGCCTCCGAGAAGTCGACCCATGACCGTCACCAAACGCATGTCCCTGCTGGTCCTCTCCGCGCTGCTGGGGATCATCCTGCTCGCCGGGCTGGCCTACTACCAGCTGCACCAGGTCTATGCGCAGGCCAATTTCGGCAACGACGATACCGTGCCGGCCATTCTCGGCATCGATGCCATCGATGCCCATTCCGCCGACATCATCACCAATATCTACCGTCACCTGGCCGCCGACGGCGAAGTCGCCACGCAGCGCGCCGAGAAGGAGCTCGAGGAGTCCCAGCGACTGACCGAGGAGGCGCTCAGGGCCTATCAGCAGCAGGTGTCCGACGACGCCGATCGACGCATGCTGGACGACGACCGCCAGGCGGTGGCCGCCCTCAACCAGCTGGCGGTCCGCGTCGTTCCGCTGTCCCGCGCCAGTCAGGACGAGGAGGTCAAGCGCATCCTCGGCGAGAACCAGGCGGTCGTCACCCATGTGGGCGACGTCCTCGATGCCCATCGCCTCTATAACCAGAAGCTGGGGGCGGAACAGTCCGCGCTGGCCCGGGGTACCCTTAGCCAGGCGACCCTGCTGTCCATCGGCATCTCCCTGGCGACCCTTGCGCTGATCGGCCTGCTCGGCTTCTTCATCACCCGCAACCTGCTGCGCCAGCTGGGCGGTGAGCCAGCTGCAGTGGCCAAGGTCGCCAACCGGACGGCGGCCGGTGATCTGCCGGATGACTTGCGCCTGCGCGAGGGAGACGATTCCAGCCTGATGGCGGCCATGCAGCGCATGGTGCTGACCCTGCGCGGCCTGGTGCAGGAAATGACCACCATGGCCGCCGAGCACGACCGCGGCGAGACCGAGGCGCGCATCCCGCTGGAACGTTTCCAGGGCACCTTCCGCAACGTCGCCGAGGGCGTCAACGCCATGGTCGCCGGTCATCTGAGCGATTCCAGCAAGGCCATGGCCTGCGTACGGAGCTTCGGTGAGGGCGATCTGGCCGCGCCGCTGGAACGCTTCCCAGGAAAGAAGGCGGTGATCAACGACAACCTCGAACAGGTGCGCGGCAACATCCAGCAGCTGGTCGCCGAGATGGTGCAGCTGTCCCAGGCCCATGATCGTGGTGAAACCGACGCGCGCATCCCCGTGGAGCGCTTCCAGGGTACCTTCCGCAGCATGGCCGAGGGCGTCAATGCCATGGTCGCCGGCCACCTGGAGGATTCGCGCAAGGCCATGGCCTGCGTCAAGAGCTTCGGCGAGGGCGACCTGTCGGTGGCCCTGGAACGCTTCCCAGGCCAGAAGGCGGTGATCAACGACAACCTCGAGCAGGTCCGCGGCAATATCCAGCGCCTGGTGGAGGACGCCAACCAGCTGAGCCAGGCCGCCATGGCCGGGCGCCTGGATACCCGTGCCGATGCCAGCGCCCACCAGGGCGATTTCCGCCGCATCGTCGCCGGTATCAACGGCACCCTGGACGCCATCGTGGCGCCGGTCAGCGAGGCCATGGACGTGATGGCCGGCCTGGCCCAGGGCGACCTGAGCCGTACCGTGCGCGGTGACTACCAGGGCCAGCTGCTGGACCTCAAGCAGTCGGTCAACGGCACCGTGGGCAAGCTGAACCAGATCATCGGCGACGTGCGACTGTCGGCCGATGCCCTGGCCAGTGCCTCGGAAGAGATCTCCGCCACCGCCCAGAGCATGAGCCAGGCCAGCACCGAACAGGCCGCCTCGGTGGAGGAGACCAGCGCCAGCGTCGAGCAGATGTCGGCCTCCATCGCCCAGAACACCGAGAACGCCAAGGTCACCGACGGCATGGCCGGCAAGGCCGCGCGGGAGGCCAACGAAGGTGGCGAAGCGGTCGGTGAGACGCTGGTGGCGATGAAGACCATCGCCGAGAAGATCGGCATCGTCGACGACATCGCCTACCAGACCAACCTGCTGGCGCTGAACGCCGCCATCGAGGCCGCCCGTGCCGGCGAGCACGGCAAGGGCTTCGCCGTGGTGGCCGCCGAGGTGCGCAAGCTGGCCGAGCGCAGCCAGGTGGCGGCCCAGGAAATCGGCACCGTGGCCAAGAGCAGCGTGGCCCTGGCCGAGCGCGCCGGGTCGCTGCTCGACGAAATGGTACCGTCCATCAGCAAGACCTCCGATCTGGTACAGGAAATCGCTGCGGCGTCCGAAGAACAGAGTAGCGGAGTCACTCAGATCAATAGCGCCATGCTGCAACTCAACCAGATCACCCAGCAGAACGCGTCGGCGTCGGAAGAGCTGGCCGCCACCGCGGAAGAGATGAGCGGCCAGGCCGAGCAGCTGCAGCGCCTGATGGGCTTCTTCAACACTGGCGATGGCCGGGTGGTCCAGGACCTCGAGCGTGCCATCGAGCAGGCCCGGCCGGTCGTGGCCCGCACGCCCCAGCCGGCCCCGCGCCGTACCCAGCTGGCCGCCGGCGGCCTGCCGGACGGCTACGTCCGCTTCCCGGAGTAACGGCGTCATGAATGCCCTGACCCTTGGCGACATCGTTCACGAACACCTGGGCCACCAGCACCTGACCTTCGTGGTGAAGGGCGAGACCTACGCGGTGGATACCCTCGCGGTTCGCGAGATCATCGAGTTCGGCCAACTGACCCAGGTGCCCCTGATGCCGGCCTGCATTCGCGGCGTGATCAACCTGCGCGGCGCCGTGGTCCCGGTGGTCGATCTGGAAGCGCGCTTCGGGGGCGCGCCGACCCGCGTCGGACCGCGCACCTGCATCGTCATCCTCGAGGTGAGCGATACCGAGGATACCCAGGTGCTAGGCGTGGTGGTGGATGCGGTGAGCGAGGTGCTGGAGATCGCCGCCGCGGACATCCGTCCGGCGCCGGCCTTCGGCAGTCGCCTGGCGCCGCACTTCATCGCCGGCATGGTCAAGTCCGCCGACGGCTTCGTGACCTTGCTGGATGTCTCTCGGGTGCTGGACGTGCACGAACTGGCCAGCCTCGCCCAGGCTGCCTCCTGACCGCTCCGCCTAGCTGAATTCCGGCGTCGACCGCAGGTGGCGCCTCCTTCTCGATACCGTTGCAACCGGCGCCGGAGGCGCCTCCACCATGCTGAACAGACTTCGCGTTTCGACCAAGCTGGCGATCGGATTCGGAGCCGCCATCCTGATGCTCCTCGTGGTGATGGGTGTCGCGCTGCTGAACATGGGCAAGATGAAGGAGTCGGCCGACGCCATGTCGCAGTTCCGCTTCCCCATGACCGTGCAGGCCAACACCCTGGTGCGCAATACCCTCGACAGTGGCCGGCTGATGCGTAACCTGCTCCTGCTCGACGACGAGCGTGCCCTCACCAAGAGCAAGGAAGACATCGCCAAGGTCCGCGCCGGTAATGCCGAGATCCTCGCTGATCTTCAGAAGAAGATCACCAGCGACGAAGGCAAGCAGAAGCTGGCGGCAGCCGTGGATGCACGCCAACGCCTGCAGGACAAGTACGGTGAATTCTTCCGGCTGCTGGACAGCGACCGTAACCAGGCCCGTGACTACCTGCTGAACGTTTTCGCGCCCAACAACAACGAGCTGGTCGCCGCTCTGGGCGCCCTGAACGACCTCCAGGCGCAGCGTATGCAGGAGGCCGGCGAATCCGCCACCACCGCCTATGTCGACGCCCGCAACCTGATGCTGGTGATCGGCGCCGTCGCCGTGCTGGTCTCCCTGCTGCTGGGCTACCTGATCGCCCGCAGCCTGGTGCGCCAGTTGGGTGGCGAGCCGGCCTATGCCGCCGAGGTCGTGCAGCGCATCGCCCGTGGCGACCTCAGCGTCGAGGTGGTGACCCGCGCGGGCGACACCTCCAGCATGCTCGCCGCGGTGCGCACCATGACCACCACCCTGGCGCAGATCATCAGCGATGTGCGCAGCTCGGCCGATGGCCTGGCCAGCGCCTCCGAGGAGGTCTCGGCCACCGCCCAGAGCATGAGCCAGGCCAGCACCGAGCAGGCCGCCTCGGTCGAGGAGACCAGCGCCAGCATCGAGCAGATGTCGGCCTCCATCGGCCAGAACACCGAGAACGCCAAGGTCACCGACGGCATGGCCGGCAAGGCCGCGCGGGAAGCGGAGGAGGGCGGCCAGGCGGTCCGCGAGACGCTGGTGGCCATGAAGACCATCGCCGACAAGATCGGCATCGTCGACGATATCGCCTACCAGACCAACCTGCTGGCCCTCAACGCTGCCATCGAGGCCGCCCGCGCCGGCGAGCACGGCAAGGGCTTCGCTGTGGTGGCCGCCGAGGTACGCAAGCTGGCCGAGCGCAGCCAGGTGGCGGCCCAGGAAATCGGCACCGTGGCCAAGAGCAGCGTGGCCCTGGCCGAGCGTGCCGGATCGCTGCTGGGCGAGATGGTGCCCTCCATCAACAGGACCTCCGACCTGGTACAGGAAATCACCGCGGCCTCCGAAGAGCAGAGCGCCGGCGTCGAACAGATCAACGGCGCCATGCTGCAACTGAGCCAGATCACCCAGCAGAACGCCTCGGCGTCGGAAGAGCTGGCCGCCACCGCGGAAGAGATGAGCGGTCAGGCCGAACAGCTCCAGCAACTGATGGAATACTTCACCCTGGCCGGTGCGCCGGTGGCACCGCAGGTCGCGCGCCCCAGCAACAACCGTCCGGGCCCCAGTCTGGCCGAGCGCACCTCGGCGCTGGTCGATACCTCGCGGCGGGTCCCGCGGGGAAGCGCGCCGGCCGGCTTCGCCCGTTTCGAGGAGCACGCATGATGCTGTCCCGTCAGTTCCTCACCTTCCAGCTCGCCGGTGATCTCTACGGCGTCAATACCGCTTGCGTGCGCGAGATCATCGAGTACGGCGCGGTCACCACGGTGCCCATGCTGCCACCCGCCATCCGTGGCGTGATCAACCTGCGCGGCGCCGCCGTGCCGGTGATGGACCTCGGCGTGCGCTTTCGCCACCAGGTGACCGAGACCTCGCGGCGCAGCTGCATCGTGGTGCTGGAGATCCAGGTCGACGGCGGCCCGCAGGTGTTCGGCATCGTCGTGGACGCCGTCTGCGAGGTGCTGGAGATCGCCGCCGACGGTATCGAGCCGGCGCCGCGCTTCGGCGCCGCCATCCGTACCGACTTCATTCTCGGCATGGCCAAGCAGGGTGCGGGGTTCGTCATCCTGCTGGACATGGACCGGGTCCTGGGCGAGGACGATCTCGCCCAGCTCGCCGCCGTGACGGCTGCCTGAGTACCGGCCCATGGAACTACCCGCCCTGAGCGACAGCGAATTCCGGCAATTTCGCAGCTTCATCTTCCGGGTCGCCGGCATCAGCATGTCCGATGCCAAGCGCCCCCTGGTGAGCGGCCGGCTCGCCAAGCGCGTGCGCCAGCGTGGCACACCCAGCTACGATGCCTATTTCCAGCTGATCCAGCGCGACCAGGCGGAGTGCCAGATCGCGGTCGATCTGCTGACCACCAACGAGACCTATTTCTTTCGCGAGCCCAAGCACTTCGACTTCCTGCGCGAGCAGGTGCTGCCGAACTGGGATCGCCGCCAGCCCTTGCGGCTGTGGAGCGGCGCCTGTTCGTCCGGCGAAGAGCCCTACACCCTGGCCATGACCCTGGCGGAGGGGCTGGGCGAGCGGCCGTGGGAGATCGTCGCGTCCGACCTGAGTACCCGGGTGCTGGCCAAGGCGCGCGGCGCCCAGTACCCGCTCGCGGAAGCCGAGAACATCCCGCCCGCGTTGCTGCGGCGCTATTGCTTCAAGGGCGTGGGCGACAACGACGGCACCTTCCTGGTCGATCCGCGGCTAACCGCGCGGATCGCCTTCCGGCAGATCAATCTGAACAACGCGCTGCCGGAACTGGGCACCTTCGACATCATCTTCCTGCGCAACGTGATGATCTACTTCGATCTGCCGACCAAGCGCCAGGTGGTGTCGCGGTTGGTCCGCCATCTGCGCCCCGGTGGCTACTTCTTCGTCAGCCATTCCGAAAGCCTGAACGGGGTGACCGATTCGCTGAAGATGGTCAGTCCCTCCATCTATCAGCGTCCGCTCTAGGCATGGCTGCCCGGCCGGAGCTCTTCCTGCGTCCCGGCGAATGGTATTTCGGCGCGGGGGAGCTGCGCGTCCGCACCATCCTCGGCTCCTGCGTGGCCTTCGTGTTCTGGCATCCTGGTCGCCGGCTGGGCGGCATGACCCATGCGCTGCTGCCCAATCGCCAGCGCCCCGTGCCAGGCGCCATGGCCGATGGTCATTACGTCGACGAATCCCTCGCCCTCATGTGCGCGGCCATCGCCCGGCACGGGGGCGACCTGGCGGGCTACCAGGTGCACCTCTATGGCGGCGGCAACATGTTTCCCCAGCTCCTGCACGGGCGGGTCAAGAACATCGGCGACCTCAACGTCGACGCCGCCCTGGCGCAACTCGCCGCGGCCGGATTGCACCCCGTCCATAGCCATGTCCGCGGCGTCGGCCATCGCAAACTGTCCCTGGACCTCGTCGACGGCCAGGTGCTCATGCAACAGGTGGGGCTAAGCTATGCCCCGCCGCTCAAGAGACTCACTCCATGAACAAGATCAAGGTCCTTATCGTCGACGACTCCGCCGTGGTGCGGCAGGTACTCGCCCAGAGTCTCGCCGAGGATCCCGCCATCGAGGTGCTGGGCGTCGCCGCCGACCCGGTGTTCGCCCAGGACAAGATGCGCAAGCAATGGCCCGACGTCATCGTGCTGGACGTGGAGATGCCGCGCATGGACGGCATCACCTTCCTCAAGAAGATCATGGCCGAGCGCCCGACGCCGGTGGTGATCTGCTCCACCCTGACCGAGAAGGGTGCCGCCACCACCCTGCAGGCCATGGCTGCCGGGGCGGTCAGCATCGTCACCAAGCCCCAGGCCAATCTCAAGCAATTCCTCAAGGATGCCTCGGACGACCTCACCAGCGCGGTGAAGGCGGCCGCCCGGGCCAATCCCAAGCGCCTGGCGCCGCGCGCCGCACCCGTGGTGCCGCCGCCCAAGCTCAGCGCCGATGCCATCCTGCCGGCCGGCGGTAGCCCGGCCATGGCGCGTACCACCGAGCGTATCGTCGCCCTGGGCACCTCCACCGGCGGCACCCAGGCGCTGGAAGCGGTGCTCACCACGCTGCCACGGGTCTGCCCAGGCATCGTGGTGGTCCAGCACATGCCGGAGCGCTTCACCGCCGCCTTCGCCGAGCGGCTGGACCGCCTCTGCGAGTTGGAGGTGCGCGAAGCCCGCCATGGTGACCGGGTACTGCCCGGGCGCGTGCTCATCGCTCCCGGTGGTCGCCATATGCTGCTCAAGCGCAGCGGCGCCCAATACCAGGTGGACGTGATCGACGGGCCACCGGTCAGCCGCCATCGGCCCTCGGTGGACGTGCTGTTCCGCTCGGTGGCTCGCGCCGCCGGCAGCAATGCCCTCGGCATCATCATGACCGGCATGGGCGACGACGGTGCCCGGGGGCTCAAGGAGTTGCGCGACGCTGGTGGCCGTACCCTGGGCCAGGACGAAGACAGCTGCGTGGTCTACGGCATGCCCAAGGAAGCCATGAAACTCGGCGCGGTGGAGCAGGAAATCGGCCTGAACCAGATCGCCGCGGCCATCCTCAAAGGCGGCTGCTAGACGAACTTGCGGGGCGATCCGCACTCCAAGCGCCAGCACGCAAGGAGAGCCCCATGTTCGACATCTGCCACTGGCTCAACGAACCCGAAACCTGGCTGGCCGAGGCCGACCGGTTGCGGGTCATCACCGATCGCCACAGTGACTTCTGGCGCCAGACCCATGACGGTAGCGAACGCCACAGCGGCCATTTCTTCGGCGCCCGGGTCACCAGCGGCTTCACCGCCCAGGTGCGGGTCGCCGCGCGCTGCAAGAACCAGGGCGATCATGCCGGGCTGATGGTGCGGATCGACGATCAGCACTGGCTGCGCGCCGGCATCGGCTATTTCGACGACACCCCGCAGTTGCTGAGCGTCCTGACCCTGGGCCGTTCCGACCTGGCCCTAGGGGCGCCGCTGGGCGAACGAGAAGACGTCTGGCTGAGGATCACCCTGACCCAGGGCACCCTGCGCGTGCAGGCGTCGCTCGATGGCCAGCGCTGGCCGCTGTTGCGGCTGGCCAGTGTGACGGCGGCGGCGGAATATCGGGTCGGTCCGGTGTGCGGGACCCCCGAGCGCGGCGGCATGGAGGTGGCCTTCAGTGACTTCAGCCTGCAGGCCCCGCTGCAGCGCGGCCTCGCCGGCCTGAGCTGAGGCGGAGAAGGGCGTCTCAGCCGACGGTGACGGGGGGCAGTTCCACTTGCTGGACCTGCACCGCCTTGCGCGGGGCGACCACCTTGGCCACGCCGTCCACGACCTTGTCGCCATGCTGGTTGAACACCCGGGTGGCCAGGTTGACGCGGAATTTCGGCAGCTTTTCCAGTACCTCGATTTCCACCGTCAGGGTATCGCCCAGCTTGACCGGCTTCTCGAAGGTCATGGTCTGGTCGACGTAGAGGGTGCCCGGGCCGGGCAGGTTGCAGGCCACCGCCGCGCTGATCAGGGCGCCACTGAGCATGCCGTGGGCGATGGGCTCGCGAAACAGGGTCTTGGCGGCGAATTCGGCATCCAGGTGCAGCGGATTGCAGTCGCCGGAGACGGCCGCGAACAACAGGACGTCGCGCTCCTCGATGGTGCGGGTCACGGTCACCTTCTGGCCGATCTCCAGGGCTTCATAAGGGATGTTTTCGGTCAGGCTCATGACGCGCTCCGGCAGCTGGGAAAGGGCGGCAGACGCCGCGAAGCCGGGCATTCTACCCAGGCTCAGGGCCCGAGGCTAATCGGCTCGGGGAAAAGCCTGCAGATAGGATGACCGAGATCGACCATATGGTCATAATATGACGTTAAGGGCGCACATTGATGCTGTTGCGGGCAAGGCAAAGCTGCTAGGCTCGCAGGGCCGGTTCACTGCTGATCACGGCACTCTCCCACGAACAATAACCAAGAGCAGGAGCGGGCTGCATGATGCCGAATTTCTGGAGTGACAAATATCCTGAGGGCATCCAGACAGACATAGACCCGGGACGCTATCGCAACGTCCTGGCGGTATTTCGCGAGGCCTGCCAGACCTTCGCCGACCGTCCGGCCTTTAGCAACCTGGGCCGGACCCTGAGCTACCGCGAACTCTATGCGCTATCCGGCCAGTTCGCCGCCTACCTGCAAAAGCATACCGACCTGCAACCGGGCGATCGCATCGCCGTGCAGATGCCCAATGTCCTGCAGTATCCGGTGGTGGTCTTCGGCGCCATGCGCGCCGGCCTGGTGGTGGTCAACACCAACCCGCTCTACACCGCCCGCGAGATGCAGCACCAGTTCAAGGATTCCGGCGCCCGGGCGCTGGTCTGCCTGGCCAACATGGCGCATTTGGCCGAACAGGTGCTGCCACAGACCGACATCCGCCATGTCATCGTCACCGAGGTCGGCGACCTGCTGCCGACCTTCAAGCGGCTGCTGGTCAATGCCGTGGTGCGCCACGTGAAGAAGATGGTGCCGGCCTACCGCATCCCTCATTCCATCCGCTTCGTCGATGCCATGACCAAGGGCGAGCACGTCGATTTCGTCGATGCCGATCCGGCGGGCGAGGACGTCGCCGTGCTGCAGTACACCGGCGGCACCACCGGCATCGCCAAGGGCGCCATGCTGACCCACCGCAACCTGGTGGCCAACATGCTGCAGTGCCAGGTGCTGATGACCAAGTACCTGGGCGATGGCGCCCAGGTGATGATCGCGCCGCTGCCGCTCTATCACATCTATGCCTTCACCATTCACTGCATGGCCATGCTGATCCAGGGCAACCACAATGTCCTGATCACCAATCCGCGAGACCTGCCGGCGCTGGTCAAGGAACTCAAGCAGTGGCGCTTCAACGGCTTCGTCGGCCTCAATACCCTGTTCGCCGCCCTGTGCAACAACGAGGAATTCCGCCAGCTGGATTTCTCCCAGCTCAAGGTGACCTTCTCCGGTGGCATGGCCCTGCAGCAGTCCGTGGCCCTGCGCTGGGAAGAGGTGACCGGCTGTGGCATCTGCGAAGGCTACGGCATGACCGAGACCAGTCCGGTGGTGAGTTTCAATCCGCTGGAGCGGCGCCGACTGGGCACCATCGGCGTGCCGGTACCGGGCACCGATTGCAAGGTGGTGGACGCGGACGGCGTGGCCCAGGGCTTCGACACCCCCGGTGAACTCTGCGTCAAGGGCCCCCAGGTGATGAAGGGCTACTGGCTGAGACCCGAAGCCACCGCCGAGGTGCTGGATGCCGAGGGCTGGCTGCGCACCGGCGACATCGCCGTGATCGAGCCGGATGGGTACCTGCGCATCGTCGATCGCAAGAAGGACATGATCCTGGTGTCCGGTTTCAACGTCTATCCCAACGAACTGGAAGAGGTACTCTCCCAGCTGCCCGGGGTGCTGCAGTGCGCGGCCATCGGCCTTCCCGACGAGGTCGCGGGGGAGAAGATCAAGGTGTTCGTGGTGCCCAAGCCCGGTGCGTCCCTGACCACCGAGCAGGTGCTCAAGCACATGCATGACCATGTCACCGGCTACAAGCGACCCAAGCTGGTGGAATTCCGCGACAGCCTGCCGACCACCAACGTCGGCAAGATCCTGCGGCGCGAACTGCGTGACGCCGAACTCAAGAAGGCGTAACAGAGCGCCTGCACGTCCCCCGTACCGCTACCTCTCGTCGACTGGTAGCGGCACGGCCCTTCACCAAGCATGGTTTTCGCAAGAGGTTCGGGTATAAACCGCAGGCGGCATTTTGCCGTCATGACCTCCGACCTCTCTTCTCGAGGACACACCATGCGAATTCGCGTACGCCAGGCCTTGCTGGGTCTCTTGCTGCTGGGCTCCACCGTGCTTGGCCAGGCGCAGGCCGGTGAACCCATCCGCGTCCTGTTCGTGGGCAACAGCTACACCTTCGTCAACGACCTGCCGGCCATGGTCCGTCAAATGTCCGTCGATGCCGGTCAGCCGCGCCCGCTGGACGTCAAGCACGTGACCTTCAGCGGTGCCAGTCTCGAGGAGCACTGGAAACGCCACGACGTACAGGACGAACTGGCCAAGGCCAAGTACGACTACGTGGTGATCCAGGACCACAGCATGATGCCGGTGAAGAATCCCGACCTCACCCGCCAGTACGTGCGCCTGATCGCTGACCTGGCCCGCCAGGATGGCGCCCAGCCGATCCTCTACCTGACCTGGGCGCGGCAAAATAACCCTACCATGCAGGCGCAGCTGGACAGCGTCTACACCCCCCTGGCCAAGGAAACCGGCGCGCTGCTGGCGCCCGTGGGCCAGGCCTGGCAGAAGGCCCTGGCCGAACAGCCGGCACCCGGCCTGTTCCTGCCCGATGGCAGCCATCCGTCCTTCACCGGCACCTACCTCACCGCTTCGGTGTTCTATGCGCTGATCTACGGCACCCGCCCGCCGCTGCCGGCGGCCGCGGACAAGATCAAGTTCGATCACGCCGACCCGGCCGACCTGCAACAGGACGCCTGGAAGGCCCTACAGTCCCTGGACATGGCCCTGCGTACGCCGCCCGCCAAGTTGAATATGGCGAGCGCCCAGGCCAAGCGCTGATCCCTGTAGGCACTGCGCGACGTCCGGCGCGCCGTGCCACTTCCCGCCGTTATTTTACCCCCCCTCTTCAAGTAAAGCCCCCCCC
>CAUQPA010000048.1:0-13459 GCA_963519325.1 uncultured Pseudomonas sp.
TGCTTGCGCACCGTGTCCACGATATCGCCGAGGTTGAAGGGCTTCTGGAACACGGCGTCGAACAGGTCGGCGCTTTCCTGGGCCAGGTGGGCCTGGGCACCGCTCATCAGGATGATGGGCAGATGTTGCAGGCCCTGGCGTTCGCGCAGGGCTTCGGCCAGCTCGCGGCCATTCATGATGGGCATCATGAAATCGGTGATGACCAGCGACGGTAGTTCTCTATCGAAGACGTCAAGCGCACGGCGGCCATTGCTCGCCTTGACCACCATGTAGCCCTCGTCCTCGAGGGCGAAGGCCAGGATGTCCGCTATCAGGAATTCGTCATCGACTACCAGTATCGTCGTCATGTGGAAACTCTCCCAGCCGACGCGATCATGGTTGTGTGGAGGGCATGGCTGAACCTGACAGTACCTTCACCATGTCTTTGAATGCCTTTTTCAGTTCGATTCCCGAGTGGCCTATGATCAGTTCGCACAACGAGGGGTCGTAAACGCTGTCACGCACCTTGAGGATGGACAGCACCCGCTTGATTTCCGCCTCGGCCTCGACGAATCGCAGCAAAACCAGATTGTCCACCATGCTGGAAAGTTCCGGGGCTGGCGCCGCGATATCGGCACCGAACACGTCACGCAATTCCCAGGTGGCTATCACTGTGACGCCGCGGGCACGTAGCTCGTTCAGTAGGGCGCTGAAGTATTCGATGAGCCGTCCTTGTGGCTGGACGAAGCGCGCGATGGCGCCCAGGCTGTCGATCACCAGCCGCTTGATGCCGTGCTGTTCGATCAGCGCCAGCAGGTGCAATCCGACCTCGTCGATGCGCAATTCGGTGGTGGGCTGCCAGTGCAGATGCAGGGCGCCCTTGTCCACCTGCCCGGCCAGATCGATACCCAGGGAGGCCGCCTTCAGGTACAGCCGCTCGGGCGGCTCGTAGAAGCTGAACATCAGCCCCGGTGCCTCCGGGGTGCAGGCTGACAGGAAGTTCAGGCTGATGGAGGTCTTGCCGGCGCCGGAAGGCCCGACGATCAGGGTCGCCGAACTTTCCGGCAGACCCGATCCGACCATGGCGTCCAGCGAGGGGATGCCGCTGCTCACCCGCTCATGGCCGACCCGGTAGGTCGAGGCGCCGGAGGGGTCGCGGTAGAGCGTTTCCAGGCGCGGGAACACGGTGATGCCGGCGTCGGAGATGGTGAATTCGTGGAACCCCGGCAGCGCACCGCTGCCCCGGGTCTTGCGCAGGGCCAGGCGGCGGATGCTGCGACTACCGATCTCTTCCTCGTGCAGATCCAGGACGCCGTCGACCATGGTGTGCTCGGGGCTGCCATCTTCCAGGCGCGCGCTGGTGAGGAAGATCACCGTGCAGCCGGCGAAGGCCGCATGCCCCTGCAACTCGGCGATGAACTTCTTGGTATCTATGGGGGTTTCCGCGCGCGAACGGGCATTGAGCAGCCCATCGACTACCAGCAGGCTGGCCTTCTGCCGACTGATCTCCCGGCGCAGCAGGCGGACCACCTCATCCAGCCCTTCCATGGTGTCGAAGGCACTGAGGTACTGGACCTGGTCACCGATGCAGGAGCGATCGAAGAAATCCAGGGTGGAGAAGAACTGGAACATCCGCTCGTGGGTTTCCGAGAGCATGGTCGCGAAGAGCACCCGACCACCACCACGCACGTGGTTGAAGGCGATCTGATTGGCCATGATCGATTTACCGGAGCCCGGCCGTCCCTGGATGACATAGGACGCACCTGCCACCAGGCCTCCCTTCAAGATCTCATCCAGCCCCTGGATACCGGTTACGACGCGCTCGAGTCGATTCAAGAACGATGCCTCAAACTGATGGTGTGTCCGGAACGACCGCTGGGGTACGTCCGCTTCTTCGCAGGCGTGAGCCTATAAAACTACTGCGTAAATAGCCAGCTAGAGCGACCTGGCTTCAGCCGCGCTTGCGGATCAGGCCTTCCTGGGCGACCGACGCCACCAGCTGGCCGGCGCGGTTGTAGATGCTGCCGCGGCACAGACCGCGGGCACCACCGGCCCAGGGGCTGTCGATGGCGTACAGCAGCCAGTCGTCCAGGCGGAAATCGCGATGGAACCAGACCGCATGGTCGAGGCTGGCGATCTGCAGCGAGCGATCCCAGAAACTGGTGCCATGGGGCAGCAGGGAGCTGGGCAACAGATTGAAGTCAGAGGCGTAGGCCAGCAGGTAGCGATGCAGGGCCGGCTGGTCGGGCAGGTCCCCGGTGGCGCGGAACCAGACGTGGCGGACCGCCGCGGTGGGCTCCGGCTGGAAGGGATCGGTGAAGACCACCGGCCGCATCTCGATCGGCCGCGGTCCCAGCAGCTTATCGCGCAGCGGCGCCGGTATCAGCTCGGCGTAGCGCTGCGCATGGGCGATTTCCGATTGCAGCGTCTCGGGCGCGGGGACCTCGGGCATGGTGGTCTGGTGCTCGAAGCCCGGTTCCTCTATATGGAAGGACGCGCTGCAGAAGAAGATCGGCTGGTCGCCCTGGAAGGCCGTGACGCGGCGGGTCGAGAAACTGCCGCCGTCGCGGATCCGATCCACCTGGTAGGTGACGGCCTCCACGGCGGAGCCGGCGCGCAGGAAATAGCCGTGCAGGGAGTGCACGCGGCGTGCCTCGGGAACCGTCTGGCTGGCCGCCGACAGGGCCTGACCGAGCACCTGCCCACCGAAGAGCTGGGGAAAGCCGAGATCCTGGCTGCCACCCCGATACAGATCGGGAGCCAGGGATTCGAGGGTCAGGAGATCGACCAGGTTGTCCAGCACCTTGCTCATGGGGAGGGTTCCTTGACAGAGAGCGGTCATCATACGCAAAACCGGTCAAATTCTGCGCGTTCGCCTCGCAACTGGACAGATTACTCATCCTATAACGATAACTGGTGGAGCTTGTCGGCGCATTAGCGGTCACAATGCAGATACCGCTGTCCGCTCGCAGGCTTGCTTTCCATGACCGACACCTCAACCGCTTCGTCTCCCGCAGCGTCCGCCGCGCAGCTCGCCGAGCTGGGCAAGGGTCTCGGGCACAACGATATCTTCTTCGCCGCGGTGAAGAAGACGCGGATGCCGATGATCGTCACCGATCCTCACCAGCCGGACAATCCGATCATCTTCGCCAACGGCGCCTTCCTGCGCACCACCGGCTACGAGCTGGACGAGGTGCTGGGCCGCAACTGCCGCTTCCTGCAGGGTCCCGACACCCGGCCGGAGCACATCGCCGAAATCCGCGATGCCGTGCGCGAGCAGCGTGACTGCGATATCGAATTGCTCAACTATCGCAAGGACGGCACGACCTTCTGGAATGCGCTGTTCATTTCCCCGGTACTCAACGCCGAAGGCGAACTGATCTATTACTTCGCCTCGCAACTGGACGTGTCGCGCCGCCGCGATGCCGAGGACGCCCTGCGCCAGGCGCAGAAGATGGAAGCCCTGGGCCAGCTGACCGGCGGTATCGCCCACGACTTCAACAACCTGCTGCAGGTGATGGTCGGCTACCTGGACATTCTCAGGATCAACCTGGATCGCCCCGAGCTGGATCGCGACAAGGCCAAGCGGCATGTCGACAATACCCGCGACGCGGTGAATCGCGCGGCCACGCTCACCCAGCAGTTGCTGGCCTTCGCCCGCAAGCAGCGCCTGACCGGCCGCGCCGTGGATCTCAACCAGCTCATCACCGCGCGCCAGGCGCGCCTGTCCCAGGTGCTGGGGGCCCCCTTCCGCTTCATCTTCCGGCCAGCCCCTGGGCTGTGGCCTTGCCGCCTCGATCCGATCCAGTTGGAGACGGCGCTGGTCAACATCGTCGATAACGCGCGGCTGGCCATGCAGGAGCGCGGTACCGGCACCCTGACGCTGGAAACCCTCAATGTGGAGGTGACCGGGCAAGACCTGGCCCACGGCGGGCTGTCCCAGGGGCACTACGTCTGTATCGCCCTCACCGACACCGGCTGCGGCATGCCCACCGACATCCTCGGCCGGGCGCTTGATCCCTTCTTCACCACCCGCGACGAAGGCCAAGGCAGCGGCCTCGGCCTGTCGATGGTCTATGGCTTCCTCAAGCAGTCGGGCGGGCTGGTCAAGCTCTATTCCGAAGTCGGCATAGGCACCTCGGTGCGACTCTACTTCCCGGTTTCCGAGGAAGAGGCGCGCGAACATCCGGTGCCGCTGCCGACCCCGCATGAAGACGGCGGGGGCTCGGAGACCATCCTGGTGGTGGATGACCGTCCGGACGTGGCGGCCCTGGCCCAGGCCATCCTCGAGGAGACCGGCTACCAGGTACTGGTGGCCTACAACGGCCAGCAGGCCCTCGATCTGCTGGCTCGTGAGCCCGCCATTGACCTGCTGTTCAGCGACCTGATCATGCCCGGCGGGATGAATGGCGTGATGCTCGCCAAGGAGGCCCAACGGCGCCGGCCCGAGCTGCGCATCCTGCTCACCACCGGTTATGCCAACAACGCCCTGGAGCTCGAGGAAGGCAGCAGCGAGCGCTTCCCCATCCTCAACAAACCCTATGGCCGCCAGGATCTGACGCGCTGGATCCGCCGCATGCTGGACGCCGGCCAGCCATGAAGGAGGAGGCCCTGGAGCGTGAACCGACCCGCTGCGATACCGGGCAGGAGGGTCCGGTGGATCTCCAGAGCTTCCTCGCCTGCCTGGAACGGGTCGGCAACAGCCCCGAGCTGGTCTCGGTCCGCCACCTGATCGACGCCATCGGCAGCCGCTCCTTCGGCCCCATGATCCTGCTGCCCGGGGTGCTGGCGATCTCGCCCCTGACCGGTATTCCCGGCATCGCCACCGCCATCGCCGTCTTCGTCATGCTGGTGAGTGCCCAGCTGCTGATCGGCCGTGACCATTTCTGGCTGCCGCACTGGGTGCTGGAACGCAATGTCTCGCGGCGCAAGCTGCGTAAATCGCTCCGCTTGCTGCAGAAGCCCGCCCGCTGGGTGGACAAGGTGGTCAAGCCGCGCCTGCGAGTACTGACCTCGCGCCCTGCGCACTTCGTCACCGCCCTGCTCTGCATCCTGATCGCCGCGACCATGCCGGTGCTGGACCTGGTGCCCTTCGCCAATACCACGGCGGGCCTCGCCCTGACCTCCTTCGCGCTGTCGCTGATCGCCCGCGATGGCCTGCTGTTCCTGCTGGCGCTGGGCTTCTGCACCGGTATCGTCTGGTTCGTGCTGGAGCTGGTGGTGTTTTGAGCGCCCGCCTGCCCCTGGTCTACCACGAGGACTACAGTCCGCCCTTCCCTGCCGGCCATCGCTTCCCCATGGAGAAATTCCGGCTGCTGCACGAGCACCTGACCGCCACCGGTGTGCTGGGCCCGGACAACTGGCAGCGTCCCGCACTCTGCCCGGACGAATTGCTCGCCCTGGCGCATGCCCCCGCCTACATCCAGGCCTTCCAGGCCGGCGACTTGCCGCCGCCGCTGCAACGCCAGCTGGGACTGCCCTGGAGCGAGCTTCTGGTACGTCGCACCATCCGCGCCGTGGGTGGCTCCCTACTCACCCTCGACCTGGCCCTGAGGCACGGCCTGGCCTGCCATCTCGCCGGCGGTACCCACCATGCCCACCATGACTACCCGGCTGGCTTCTGCATCTTCAACGACCTGGCCATCCTGGCGCTGTCGCTGCTGGAAAGCGGGCGCGCCGGGCGGGTACTGATCTTGGATTGCGACGTCCACCAGGGTGACGGCACGGCCCGGATCCTCGTCGAGGTACCCGACGCCATCACCGTGTCCTTGCACTGTGCGACCAATTATCCGGCGCGCAAGGCCCAGAGTGACTGGGACATTCCCCTGCCGCGCGGGCTGGACGACGCCGGCTACCTGCAGGTCCTGGAAGAAGCCCTGGACTACCTGCTGCCGCTCTACCAACCCGATGTGGTGCTCTACGACGCCGGGGTGGACGTGCACCGCGACGACGCCCTGGGTTATCTGGCGCTGACCGATGCCGGGCTCGCCGCCCGTGATGGCTTCGTCTTGCGACGCTGCCTGGCGGCGGATATACCGGTGGCAGGGGTGATCGGCGGCGGCTATTCGGCCGATCGCAATGCCCTGGCCCGCCGGCACGGCATCCTGCACCACACGGCGACCCAGGTCTGGCACGAGCTGGGCCTGAACTGAACAGGAGTTTCCATGAGCAAGACCGCCAAGACACCCGAATCGAGCCAGGCGCGCCTGGCCGTGCTGATCGACGCCGACAACGCCCCGGCCGCCATCGTCGACGGCCTCATGGCCGAGATTGCCCGCTTCGGCGTGGCCAGCGTCAAGCGCATCTATGGCGACTGGACCCAGCCCCAGCTGAACAGCTGGAAGAAGGTGCTGCTCGACCACTCCATTCAACCGGTGCAGCAATTCGGCTACACCAAGGGCAAGAACGCCACCGACAGTGCCCTGATCATCGACGCCATGGACCTGCTCTACACCCGTCGCTTCGACGGCTTCTGCCTGGTCTCCAGCGACAGCGACTTCACCCGCCTGGCCGCGCGGCTGCGCGAGGAGGGGCTGACGGTCTACGGCTTCGGCGAGGAAAAGACCCCGGATCCCTTCGTCTCGGCCTGC
The DNA here is from genome assembly GCA_963519325.1 of uncultured Pseudomonas sp. Taxonomy (GTDB): domain Bacteria; phylum Pseudomonadota; class Gammaproteobacteria; order Pseudomonadales; family Pseudomonadaceae; genus Chryseomonas. Next base: position 6,570 of record CAUQPA010000048.1, read on the forward strand.
GACAGATTCATCTATACCGAGATCCTCAGGTCCAAGCCGCGCGAAGAAACGCGCGAGACCGCGAGCACCTCGGACAAGCCGGCTACCACCAACCGTGGCAAGCCCAAGCTGAGCACCATCCTCAAGCTGATCGAGCAGGCCGTGGAAGACGCCTCCGACGAGGGTGGCTGGGCCAACCTGGGCATGGTCGGCGCCAACCTGGGCAAGGTGCGGCCCGACTTCGACGCCCGCCTCTATGGGCATCGCAAGTTCAGCGGCCTGGTGAAGGCCCATGGCGATCGCTTCGAGGTCCAGGAGCGGGATCCGGCCGATGGCAGTGCCGGCAAGGCGGTGTATATCCGTAACCGCTGAGGCCGCTGCGCTTGCCCGGCTCTGGCCCGCACGACAGCGCCGAAAAGCCGCGAACGGCAGCCATCAAGGTGCCATACCATCGGTCCGACACCGCGGAACCGCTCGGCTGGCGGTGGCCTCCACCCTAGGTGAACGCTACCTAACGGAGACCGCCATGCGAGCCTTGACCTACCACGGTGCCCACGATGTCCGCGTCGATACCGTACCCGATCCGACCATCCAGGACGCCGACGACATCGTCCTGCGGGTGACCGCCACGGCGATCTGCGGCTCGGACCTGCACCTCTATCGCGGCAAGATTCCCACCGTGGAGCACGGCGACATCTTCGGCCATGAATTCATGGGCATCGTCGAGGAAACCGGACCCGGGGTCACCGCTGTACAGAAAGGCGACCGGGTGGTGATTCCCTTCGTCATCGCCTGTGGCAGTTGCTTCTTCTGCAACCAGGATCTCTACGCCGCCTGCGAGACCACCAATACCGGGCGTGGCGCCATCCTCAACAAGAAGCAGATTCCACCGGGCGCTGCGCTGTTCGGCTTCAGTCATCTCTATGGCGGCGTGCCGGGCGGCCAGGCCGAATACGTGCGGGTGCCCAAGGCCAACACCGGTCCCTTCAAGGTGCCGGGTACCTTGGCCGACGAGAAGGTGCTGTTCCTCTCCGATATCCTGCCCACCGCCTGGCAGGCCGTGCTCAATGCCGGCATCGGCCAGGGCTCGAGCATCGCCATCTACGGCGCCGGACCGGTGGGCCTGCTGTCGGCGGCCTGCGCCAAGATGCTCGGCGCCGAGCGCATCTTCATGGTTGATCACCACCCCTACCGCCTGGCCTACGCCCAGCGGACCTATGGCGTCATCCCGATCAATTTCGACGAGGACGACGATCCGGCCGCCACCATCATCGAGCAGACGCCAGGCAAGCGCGGGGTGGACGGTGTGGTGGATGCCGTGGGCTTCGAGGCCAAGGGCAGCACCACCGAGACCATTCTCGCCAACCTGAAGCTGGAAGGCAGCAGCGGCAAGGCCCTGCGCCAGTGCATCGCCGCGGTCCGCCGCGGGGGTAGCGTCAGCGTGCCCGGCGTCTATGCCGGCTTCATCCACGGCTTCCTGTTCGGCGATGCCTTCGACAAGGGCTTGACCTTCAAGATGGGCCAGACTCACGTGCAGCGCTACCTGCCGGAGCTACTGGAGCACATCGAGCGCGGCGACTTGGCGCCGGAGGCCATCATCACCCACCGGTTGTCCCTGGAGCAGGCGGTCGACGGCTACAAGATCTTCGACAAAAAGCAGGAGGACTGCCGCAAGGTGATCCTCACGCCTGGGCGGACCGAGCCGATCATTCCCGAACGCCTGGAAGAACCGCTGGCAGCGCCGCTGGGTCAGGCCGGCGTGGTCTAAGAGCCTGTTCATGACCTGCTGCGCGTCGGCCAAACGGCGTTGAAAAGACCTTGTTTGTCTCTAGCTCACTAGGTCATGAACGCCAGGCTCTGATAGCCTCGCGTACAATGGCGGTTTTCCGTTTTCGCTGGATGCCGCCATGCCTTTTTCTTCCTCCGCCCCTGTCGTCGTCATCGGGGGTGGCCCCGCCGGCCTGATGGCAGCCGAGACCCTGGCGGCCGCAGGCCTGGCAGTGGAGCTCTTCGACGCCATGCCTTCGGTGGGGCGCAAGTTCCTGCTGGCAGGCGTCGGTGGCATGAACATCACCCATGCCGAAGACCAGCCTGCCTTTCGCCAGCGCTATCGCGAGCGCGAAACGGGTGTCGGCCAGTGGCTCAATGGGTTCGACAGCCAGGCCCTGCGCGGCTGGATTCATGAGCTGGGCATCGACACCTTCGTCGGCACCTCGGGACGGGTCTTTCCCACCGACATGAAGGCCGCTCCCCTGCTGCGTGCCTGGCTGCATCGGCTACGCGATCAGGGCGTGCGCATCCATACCCGCAGTCGCTGGCTCGGCTGGGACGCCGAGGGCCGGCTGCGCCTGGCCACACCTGACGGCGAGCGTAGCGTCCAGGCCCAGGCCTGCGTGCTGGCGCTCGGCGGCGGCAGTTGGCCGCGCCTGGGGTCGGACGGCGCCTGGCAGGTGCTGCTGGCCGAGCGGGGCATAGCGCTACGAGCCCTGGAACCGGCCAATTGCGGTTTCGAGGTAGCGGGCTGGAGCGACCTGCTCAAGACCCGCCATGCCGGCGCCCCCATCAAGCCCGCCGCCCTGGCCCTGCCCGGTCAGCCGCCGCGTCAGGGCGAGTTCGTGCTGACCGAGAGCGGGATTGAAGGCAGCCTAGTCTATGCGCTGTCGGCGGAGATTCGGGCAGCCATCGCCCGGGAGGGCCAGGCCACCCTGACGCTGGACCTCGCCCCGCAACGCGAGCTCGCCGATCTCAGCCGTGCCCTGGCCAGACCCAGGGGCAGTCAATCCCTGGCCAACCACCTGCGCCGCCAGGCCGGGATCGAGGGTGCCAAGGCCGCCCTGCTCCGCGAACTGGCACCGGCCGAGGCCTTCCAGGACATGAACCAGCTGGCCCAGGCCTGCAAGGCCGCCCCCCTAACGGTGGTAAGGCCACGCCCGCTGGCCGAGGCCATCAGCAGCGCTGGCGGCGTACCCCTGGAGGCGCTGGACGACAGATTGATGCTCAGGCAATTGCCCGGCGTCTTCTGCGCGGGCGAGATGCTCGACTGGGAGGCGCCCACCGGGGGCTATCTGCTCACCGCCTGCTTCGCCAGCGGACGGGCGGCAGGCCAGGGCGTGCTGCGCTGGCTGGCGCAGCGCTAGGAACGCTCGACGAACTCCGTCGCCGGCGAGCCATCGGCATTGTGTTGCCGGATCACCGCCGGCCGCCCTTCCGCGTCCAGCAGCACCTGGCCGATGCCGGCACCGTTCCACAGCCGTTCACCGGCATCGCGTCGATCCGGCAGCCGCGGCTGCAGCTCCCAGCGACGCCGCTTGGTGAAGCCATTGAGCGGCGACCAGGGGGCATAGAGCCAACGGTTGAGCCGGTCCAGCGTCGCCAGCAGGCGCGGCGGGAATTCGTTTTTGATGCCACTGCTGGTGATCTGCCAGAGCCGCGGCTCGCCGCGTCTATCGCGGATGCGGATGTCGTAGACGAAGGAATAGTGGACGTCCCCGGAGAGCACCACGTAGTTGCCCGGGGTACGGCGGTGGCGAAAGATGTTGAGCATGGTCCTGGCCGCACCGGGATGGGCCATCCAGTTCTCGGCATCCACCATCAACGGCTGGCCGAACCAGGTGAAGATGCGCTGCACCGCCTCGATCAGCTTGACGCCGAACATGGGCGCCGCCGAAACGATCACCGCCGAGGGATGGTCCAGCAGGTCCTGCTGCAGCTCGCAGAGGGCTTCCCAGTCCATCAGCCCCGAGGGATGCTCCAGGCGTCGCTCACTGCGCCAGCGCCGGGTGCGGGTGTCCAGCACGATCAGCGGCGGCTCGGTCTTGAGGACGTAGTGCCAACCCTGGAAAGCCAGGAGATCATCGATACAGACGTTCTGCGCCGCGCAATCCAGCTGGCCGTCGTCCCCCGCCGTGGCCAGCAGTCGCTCCGTGGCCGCCAGGGGTTCGGTCACCGACTCGGGTGAGTTGCCCCAAGCCTGGCACAGCAGATAGGCCAGCAGCGCATTGCCAATGATCCGCCGCGAGAAGGGATGGCCGTAGGCGGTTTCCTCCCAGCGCGCGGACAGGTTCCAGTCATCGGTGACATCGTGGTCGTCGAAGATCATCAGCGTCGGTACGCTGGCCAGGGCGCGCGCCGCCTGGGGTAGCGTCGCGACGAAGGCCTCAATGCAGCGCGACTCCCGGGCATAGCGCTCGCGGTCCTGGTCGTCCAGCACCGGCGGTTCGACCTCGACCAGGGTCCAGGGCGTCGGCGACCAGCACAGCAGGTACAGGGCCAGGACCTCGCTCAGGGTCACTAGGTGATTGTGCGCATTGGTGGAGGTGAAGATAGGTTTCTCCACCCCACCGAAGAAGCGCTCGCGCAGCGCCCGGTTGGACTTGAAGGCCGGCAGCAGGTCTTCGCGATGGTAGAGGTTGGCCGCATGGGCCATCAGTGCCTCGCTGTCCGCCACCACGGCGCCTTCGAGCAACTCGCCATACAGCCCGAGACGGCGGATCAGCGCCTGCACGGCCAGCAGCATGGGCCCGGCCACGTCGTCGGCATAGACCTGGTCACCGGTGAGCAGCAGGGCCGCCGGCCGATCCCGGGCGGTGTCGCTGCCCTGCAGCAGACGATCGACCGCGACCAGGCCATCGGCCGAGGCATGGTGGGGCTTGCGGCAGGAGCCGTGCAGCAGATGATCGAAGCGGGCGCGCAGGACGAAACGTGGCAGTTCGCCCTGGGTATCGAGCAGCTGCGGCGCCCAGTCGCGGATCCCGCCCGCCGGCAGCTGCAGGTCATAGGCGATGAAGGCATCCGTCGGCAACGCCGCCTGCGGCCAGACCTCGATCAGCTGCAGATAGGCCTGTTCGCCCAGGCGCAGGCAACGCACCTCGCTATGCAGCGCCAGCTCGACGCCGTCCTGCCACAACCGCGGACGTGGCGGCTCGGCACCAGTGGTCACCAGCCAGAGCAACAGCCGCGACGACTCGACCCGCCGCAGCAGCGGACCAGCCAATACCGGGGGTAAGGCACTCGCGTCGATCATGGGGTCTCCTGTGGCCGCAGAACTGACCACTATGCCGCGCCGGGATTCAGCGCGCAGCCGCCGCCTGGCTACAAAGTTTGAGCGCGCATCACAGTCGGCCTAGAATTCGCTCCCTTTTCGTCGCCATCCAGGCCTGTCATGACCTTTGCCGACCTCGGCCTTATCGAGCCGCTGCTGAGCGCCCTTACCGCACTGGAGCACAGCTCCCCTACTCCCATTCAGCGCCAGGCGATCCCGGCGGTACTGGCCGGTCGCGACCTGCTGGCCGCGGCCCAGACCGGTACCGGCAAGACCGGCGCCTTCGGCCTGCCGCTGCTGCAGCGGCTGGTGCAGGAAGGTCCGGCGGTGGCGCCCAACCACATCCGCGCCCTGATTCTCACCCCCACCCGCGAACTGGCCGAGCAGGTCCACGCCAGCCTGCGTGACTATGCCCAGCACCTGCCGCTGCGTACCGCCGTGGCCTATGGTGGCGTCAGCATCAATCCGCAGATGATGAAGCTGCGCAAGGGTGTGGACGTGCTGGTGGCGACCCCGGGCCGGCTGCTCGACCTGTTCAACCAGAACGCCGTGCGCTTCGACCAGGTGCAGTTGCTGGTGCTGGACGAAGCCGACCGCATGCTCGACCTGGGCTTTTCCCGGCAACTGGGCGAACTGTTCGTCATGCTGCCGCGCAAGCGCCAGACCCTGCTCTTCTCGGCGACCTTCTCCGATGCCGTGCGCCAGCTGGCCGCCCCGGTGCTGCGCGATCCCCAGACCCTCGACGTCAGTCCGCGCAACACCGCTGCCGTCACCGTCAAGCAGTGGGTGATACCGGTCGACAAGAAGCGCAAGACCGAGCTGTTCCTGCACCTCTACCGCAGCGGACGCCGCCAGCAGGTGCTGGTATTCGCCAAGACCCGCAAAGGCGTGGAGCAACTGGTGGAAGCCCTGCAGGCCGAAGGCCTGGCGGCGGAATCTATCCATGGCGACAAGCCCCAGCCCGCGCGACTGCGTTCCCTCGCCCGCTTCAAGGCCGGCGAGGCCGACATCCTGGTCGCCACCGACGTGGCCGCTCGTGGCCTGGACATCCAGGACCTGCCGCTGGTGGTCAACCTGGACCTGCCCATCGTGGCGGAAGACTATGTCCACCGCATCGGCCGGACCGGCCGCGCGGGCAACCAGGGCCAGGCGGTGTCCCTGGTCTGCGCCGATGAAGTCGAACAGTTGGCGGCCATCGAGACCCTGATTGGCCAGATCCTCATGCGCCGCGACGAGCCGGACTTCATCCCCGACCACCGCGTCCCCCAGACCGGCCCGGGCGGACTGGTCATGAAGAAGCCCAAGAAGCCGAAGAAACCCAAGGTCGGCGCACCGGTGTCCGACAAGCCGCTGGGCCGCTGGGTGGAAGACGGCAAGCCCAAGGTCAAGTCGGTGCGCAAGGCGCCCGGCTTCGGCAAGCCGCGCAAGAAGCCGTAAGGATTGGGGTGGTGGACAAGGCTGCGCCGTTGTCCACCCTACGATGCTGTTGTAGGAGCAGCTGTCTTATCGAAGCCAGGCCCACGATAGACCGTAGGTTGGGTTGAGCGCAGCGAAGCCCAACATGACCTCGTGGCGCAGGCCATGTTGGGCTTCGACGATAGAGCCGTCTCAACCCAACCTACGGCGGCACGTAGTCCCGTAGCCTGGAAAACCGCGGAGCGTTTTCCGAGGGCGGCCTTGCAACTTGTCGCAGGGATGGTGGATGAGGCTAGCGCCGTCATCCACCCTACGATGCTGTTGTAGGAGCAGCTGTCTTATCGCAGCCATGCCCGCGATAGACCGTAAATTGGGTTGAGCGCAGCGAAGCCCAACAAACGTGGCGCAGGCCATGTTGGGCTTCGACGATAGAGCCGTCTCAACCCAACCTACG
>CAUQPA010000049.1:0-13410 GCA_963519325.1 uncultured Pseudomonas sp.
GGCCAGACCGAGGATCAGGCCGATCACCAGCAGCAGGCCCAGCAGCAACTGCCCGAGCTGGGCCCCTACATCCAGCCCCGGGCTGGTGGCTTCGGCAGCGCGCGCGGTCAGGGGCAGGAGACCCAGCGGCAGGAGCAGACTCTTCATGGATCACCGCAGCTTCTTGATACGTTCCGTAGGACTGATGACGTCGGTCAGCCGGATCCCGAATTTCTCGTTCACCACCACCACCTCACCGTGGGCGATCAGCGTACCATTGACCAGCACGTCCAGTGGCTCGCCAGCCAGACGGTCGAGCTCGATCACCGAGCCCTGGTTGAGTTGCAGCAAGTTGCGGATGGAAATGTCGGTATGGCCCACCTCCATGGAGATGGTCACCGGGATGTCCAGGATCACGTCCAGGTTGGGACCTTCCATGCCGCTCACCGCCAGGCCGCCGCTGCTATGGCCAAATTCCTCGACCGGCGCCTTGGGCGGCTTGGGGGCTTCCATCTGGGTGCCCTGCGCCATCAGGGCGTCGATGTCGTCCTGGCTGGCATCGCCGGCCTCGACCAGGGCCGCGGCCCATTCGTCCGCCAGGGCTTGTTCTTCGGGGTTGTCTGCCATCGTCTGGGTCTCGTGCTACGCCGGGCCTCGGCCCGGGCGGGAAAACGGTGGTCGCTCAGCGGCTGCGGCTGACCGGTTCGAGGATCTGCAGGGCCAGGTTGCCCTTGCGCGCTCCCATCTTGACCTTGAAGGTCGGCATGCCATTGGCCCTCATCAGCATCTCCTCCGGCATCTCCACCGGAATCACATCGCCGGGCTGCATGTTGAGGATATCGCGGAGTTTGAGTTGGCGCCGGACAACCGTCGCCTCCAAGGGCACCCGGACGTCGAGCAGGTCCTCGCGCAGGGCCTTGACCCAGCGTTCGTCCTGGTCGTCCACGTCCGACTGGAAACCGGCGTCGAGCATCTCGCGGATCGGTTCGATCATCGAATAGGGCATGGTCACGTGCAGCTCGCCGCCGCCGCCGTCCAGTTCGATGTTGAAGGTGCTCACTACCACCACTTCGCTGGGGCTGACGATATTGGCCAGCGCCGGGTTGACCTCGGAGTTCATGTACTCGAACTGGCAGTCGAGCATGGCGCCCCAGGCTTCCTTGAGGTCGATGAAGCACTGGTCCAGCACCATGCGCACCACGCGCAACTCGGTGGGGGTGAATTCACGCCCTTCGATCTTGGCGTGACGGCCGTCGCCACCGAAGAAGTTGTCCACCAGCTTGAACACCAGCCGGGCGTCGAGGATGAACAGCGCGGTCCCGCGCAACGGCTTCATCTTGACCATGTTGAGGCTGGTGGGCACGTACAGCGAATGGATGTACTCGCCGAACTTGGTGACCTGCACGCCACCCACGGACACATCCGCCGAGCGCCGCAGCAGATTGAACATGCTCACCCGGGTATAGCGGGCGAAGCGCTCGTTTATCATCTCCAGGGTCGGCATGCGCCCGCGGACGATACGATCCTGGCTGGTGAGGTCGTAGCCCTTGATGGTGCCCGGCTCGGCATCGGTCTCGGTCTCGACGATGCCATCGTCGACCCCGTGCAGCAGGGCATCGATTTCATCCTGGGAGAGCAGATCTTGCACGGCCATGGCGTTTCCTATTGCAGGACGAGGTTGGTGAACAATACCTGTTCGATGGCCGTCTGGCCGGTCAGTTTCTTCGCCAGCTCCTGAACCTTGCTGGTCGCCTGCTGGCGCAGCATTTCCTTGCCGACCGGGGTGAGCAGGCTATTGAAGTCCTGCCCGGAGAAGAGCATGACCAGCTGGTTGCGGACCTGGGGCAGTTGCGCCTTGAGCGCATCCATCTGCGCCTGGTCGCGGCCCATCAGGGTGACCGTCACCTGCATGTAGCGCTGACGCCCCTCGGCGTTGTAGTTGACCACGAAGGCCGGTACCAGCGCCTGATAGACCGCCGCCAGGTGCACCGGCGCCGCCGGCGCGGCCGCGGCCGCGTGTTCCGGGTCGGCGCCCTTCGGGCCGAGCAGGACCCAGGTCGCGCCCACCGAGGCGCCGATGACCAGCAGCAGGGCCACGACGATGATGATGATGAGCTTGAGCTTGCCTTTGCCCTTGCCTTCCGCGGCGGCACCCTCTGCCGCGGGCGCCTGCTTCTTCGCCATAAATGCTCGACCGAATCCTGTGCCAGGCGTCACCCTCACTGAGTGACGCAGCTAACCTATTGATACGAAGGGGATATAGCAGGTACAGCCAGGACTGTCACCTGGCACCCGGCGACTTGGCGCCTCAGGCGTAGTAGTCGACCAGGCTGCGTGCCGCCAGGCTGGTGGCGCCACGGGTTTCCGCCACATTGGCCACCGGCTCCTCTTCGCTACCCCCGGCGACGCCGCCACGTCCCCGCCGCGAGCCCTCCTGCTGGGTACCCTGCTGCGCCTGCTGCCAGCCCTGGCCGGACGACTGGTCGGAGACGTTGACGTTGGCCAGGTTCATGCCCTGCTGGGCGAAGAGCTCCCGCAGACGCTGACTGCCGTTGTCCAGGGCTTCGCGGACGTCGGCATGGGGACTGGCGAAGGTAACCTGGGTCTGGTCCTGGGTCATGTCGATGCGGACCTCCAGCTTGCCCAGTTGCGCCGGTTCCATCTGGATGTCGGCGGTCTTGAGGTTCTGGCTGGACATCCACATGACCTTGTCCACTACCGCCTCGCTGAAATTGCCGGCCTGGGGATTGAGGGCCTGGCCAGGCGCCGTGGCGGTGACCGGGCGGGCGGTTGCCGCCGGGGCACTGAGGGCCTGGGACAGGGCGGTGAGCTTGTCGGCGAAGGCCTCGCTCTTGCTCGGCACGGCGGCGTCCTTGGCCTCGCCCGCATCCAGGGTCGAGACCAGGGCCGCGCTGGCAGCCTGTTCGGCACCGGGCACGGGGGCGCCATCGCCCGGCAGCAGGCCTTGCAGCTGGGTCGCCACCAGGTTGTTGGCGGCGTTGCCCCCCTTGCCGGCCTCGCCCTGACCGGGTGGTAGCTGGCCGAGCAGTTGCGCAAGGCCATCGGCCTGAGCCGCCTGGTCGCCAGGCTGAGCCGGGGTGGCCGAGGCGCCAGCGGCGGTGGCCTGGGTGCCGCCGGCGACCGCCGTGCCCAGCAGCGTGGCCGGGTCGAGGGCAGGCGTGCCAGTGGTGGTGCCCGACCCGGCCGTCGTCGCGGTAGCGGGCGCCGGCGCTGCCGTTGCAGGTGTCGCCGGAGGCGGGAATTGCCCGGTCATGCCGAGCAGGAACAGGGGATCCAATGCCGCGGTGGCAGGCTGCTGAGCGTCCTCGCCCGCAGCCACCGGCAAGGTCTTGCCGGTATCGTCGGCAGCGGTTGCCGGCGGCTGATCGCTCGTTGCCGTCGTAGCCGTCGATGACTTGGCGTCCGAGTTACGGTCGTCATCGGCGGAACGCTTGACGTGCTCGTCGCCGTCCCGGGACCGCGCGGAGTCGCTCTTGCGCGCCTGGCTCGGCGCCTTGGCCTCGTTGGTTTCACGTGGTTTCTCGCTACGCGCCGTCTCCCGGGGCTGCTCCTGGGCGAAGACGTCGGCGAACCGCTCCTGCGCGGCTGGGCGATCCTGCGCAGACGGTGTCTTGACGGTGCCCCGGCCAGTGGTGACGGCGGAGGTCGTGGTGTTCAACAGGAAATCGGGCACGACGGCCATGGAATGCTCCGAATGACGGGTTTTCCGATACCTAGCAAGTTGCGCGCCAGTCGAAACCGCCAGGGCTTTGACGAGGATTCAGGAGGCGTAGCGCTGCCGCTCGACCTTGAACAGAATGCGGACGACGGCGAATTCGCGCTCCATGGCGGACACGCCCATGGCCAGCTCGGCCGTGGCTGCCCGGCGGCGCGCGCCCTCCTCCACGTCCCGGCACAATTCCGCCAGCGGCATGGCGCCCATATTGCCGGCCGAGCCCTTGAAACTATGTGCCAGTTGGCGAACCTGCTCGGCATCGTTGGCGATCACGCTGCGCTTGAGGTCGGCGAGTCGCTCCTCGCAGTCGAGGAGGAAGGTATCGATGAGACCGGGATACTCCTCTTCCATGCAGTCGCGCAGGGCGGCGAGGGTTTCCGGATCGAGATGCGAAGAAAACATCGAAGCTCTCACTGACGACGGGGCGAAGGGTGGCATCCGCCAGCCAAGGACCTAGAGATAAGCCGAGCGCGCCCGCTGGGCATACTCGTCCATCTGCTTCTGCTCGCGCTTGTCCTCGACCAGGCGCTGCTCCTGCTTGTAGCGCTCGACCAGCTTACGCAGGCCTTCGAGTCGGGCGTAGCGCTCCTGCCACTGCGTCCGCGCCTTGGTCACCACGTCCCGGTGCCACTGGGCATTGCGCTCCTGCTGACCGATGGCTTCTTCCAGCTGGCTGAGAAAGCGCTGGTAGCCGATCAGCCACTGCCCGGTGACGCCGCGGCTGCCGTTGGTCACCAGCCGCTGCTGATAGTCTTCGCGGTAGCGCTGCAGCTCGCCCAGCTTGAATTCGGCCTGGGCCAGTTGCTGCTGGCACTGTCCCAGGCGCTGGGCGGCGTCGCGCTCCTCGCGCTCGCTCATCTCCACCACCGGCCCCAGACGTTCGGCTCTGCCCTTCATGATCTATCAGCCTCCCAATACGGCTTGGAGATTGGCGGCGCTCTGCTCCAGCGACTCGCTCTCGCGCAGGCCCTGGCGCAGGAACTGCTGCATCGGGGCGTAGCGGGCGATCGCCAGATCGGTTTCGGCATTCCCGCCGGGCACATAGGCGCCGACGCTGAGCAGGTCCTTGGCCTGCTGGTAGAGCGACCAGAGCTGCTTGACGCGCTGGGCGTTGCGCAGGTGCTCCGGACTGACCACCTGGGGCATCACCCGGCTGATGGACGCCTCGATGTCGATCGCCGGATAGTGGCCCTCCTCGGCCAGGCGCCGCGACAGCACGAAGTGACCATCCAGCACGCCCCGCGCCGAGTCGGCGATGGGGTCCTGCTGATCGTCGCCTTCCGAGAGCACAGTATAGAACGCGGTGATCGAACCCCCGCCCTTTTCTGCATTGCCGGCCCGTTCCACCAGTCGCGGCAGCTTGGCGAACACCGACGGCGGATAGCCCTTGGTGGCCGGCGGCTCGCCGATGGCCAGGGCGATCTCCCGCTGGGCCTGGGCATAGCGGGTCAGGGAATCCATCAGCAACAGGACGTTCTTGCCCTTGTCGCGGAAGTATTCGGCGATACGGGTGCAGTACATGGCCGCGCGCAGGCGCAGCAGGGGCGCATCGTCCGCTGGCGAAGCCACCACCACGGCCCGCTTGATGCCCTCCTCGCCGAGGATGTGCTCGATGAATTCCTTCACCTCGCGACCCCGCTCGCCGATCAGCCCGACGACGATGATCTCGGCCTTGGTCAGGCGGGTCATCATGCCGAGCAGCACGCTCTTACCCACGCCGGTACCGGCGAACAGGCCGAGGCGCTGGCCACGGCCCACCGTCAACAAACCGTTGATACTGCGGATACCCACGTCCAGCGGCTCGCTGATGGGTTCGCGCTTGAGCGGGTTGATGGTCGGCCCATCCATCGGCACCCAGTCTTCGGCGCGCATGCGGCCCTTGCCGTCCAGCGCATTACCCAGGCCATCCAGCACTCGCCCGAGCATCGACATGCCCATCGGCAGGCGGCCAGTGTCCGGTACGGGGACGACGCGAGCGCCGGGCGCGATGCCGGCCAGGCTGCCCACCGGCATGAGAAAGGTCTTGTTGCCGTTGAACCCCATCACCTCGGCTTCGACTTCCACCGGCTGGTAGCCACCGCCATTGATCAACCGGCAACGACTGCCCACCGCCGCTCGCAGCCCTTCGGCCTCCAGGGTCAGGCCGACCATGCGCAGCAGGCGGCCTTCGATCACCGGCTGCTGTTCGACGCGGATGGCTTCATCGTAGCCGCCGAGACGGCGTTCGAAACTCAGACGCTCAAGACGCATGGGGGGCATCCTCGATATCGATGTGCAGATCGGCTTCCTGCGGCTGGGTCGCCTGGTGACGCTGCTGCTCGGCCAGTTGCGTCAAGGCCTGGGTCAGCCGGGTCTCGATGCTGGCGTCGATGACGCTGCTCTCGGTCTCGATCCGGCAACCACCGGGCATCAGTGTCTCGTCTTCGAGGATACGCCACTTTTCCTCGTGGCGATCACGCAGGGCCTTCATCAGTTCGAAGTCCTGCGGGCTGACCTGGATCCGGATGTTCTCGGCGCCCATGGGCAGCAGCTTCAGCGCGGTGCGCACCACCTGCCCCAGCTGGCTGGAGTCCAGCGTCAGTTCGCGCTGGATGACCTCGCGGGTGATGTGGCGGACCAGTTGCACCATGCCGGCCTCCAGCGCCTGGTCCTGTTCGCCGATGGGATCGAGCAGATGGCTCATCAGGGTTTCCAGGCTGGCCAGCCGGGCGGTCAGGGCCGCCTCGGCCTCCTGGCGCGCCTTGAGCTGGCCGGCGTGGTAGCCGTCGCGCTCGCCGGTGACGAAGCCTTCGTTGTAGGCCTCCTGGCGGATCGCCTCCAGCTCTTCGAGGGTGATCGGCTGGACCTCTTCGACCGGTACCTCTTCGATCTGGGGTTCCGGCTGGGGCTCGGGCTCGACAGCGGCGGGCGCAGCCACCACTTCGGGCTCGTCGAAGCTGTCGAAGGCTGGCAGTCGCCAGACATCGAAGGCTTCCAGGTCCCGCGCCCTGATCAGTTCGCTCGCCGCTTCTTTGCTCATTACCTGTCCGTCAGAAAACCGCTACTGACCAGACCTTAGCAAAGCACAGGCCAATCCCTGCAAGCCGTCAGACCATTTCCTCGCCGCCCTTGCCGCCGAGCACGATCTCGCCGGCATCGGCCATGCGCCGAGCCACGGCGAGCACCTCTTTCTGCGCGCCCTCGACCTCCGACAGCCGGACCGGACCCTTGGCTTCCAGGTCGTCGCGCAGCAGCTCGGCCGCGCGCTTGGACATGTTGCGGAAGAACTTCTCCTTGATGCCCTCGTCGGCGCCCTTGAGCGCCAGCACCAGCACATCGGAGGATACCTCGCGCAGCAGGGCCTGGATGCCACGGTCGTCGACGTCGGCCAGGTTGTCGAAGACGAACATCAGGTCCTCGATCTGTCCCGACAGATCCTGGTCCGCGTCGCGGATCGCATCCATCAGCGGGCCTTCGACCGAGCTGTCCAGGTAGTTCATAATGTCGGCCGCACGCTTGACGCCGCCCAGGGCGGTGCGGGTGGTACTGGCGCTGCCGGAGAACTGCTTCTCCAGGATCAGGTTCAGCTCCTTGAGCGCCGCCGGCTGCACGGTGTTCAGCGAGGAGACGCGCAGGACGATGTCCAGCCGCACCTTGTGATCGAAGTGCCCGAGCACCTCGGCCGCCTGGTCCGGATCCAGGTAGGCCACCACGATGGCCTGGATCTGCGGGTGCTCGTAGCGGATCACGTCCGCCACCGCCCGCGGTTCCATCCACTTCAGGCTGTCCAGGCCACTGGTATTGCCACCCAGCAGGATCCGGTCGATCAGGCCACTGGCCTTGTCCTCGCCCAGGGCCTGGGTCAGCATCTTGCGGATGTAGCCATCGGCGCCGACACCCAGGCTGGTCTGGTCGCCCACCACCTCGATGAAGTCGCCCAGCACCCGCTCGACCTGCTCGCGGTTGACGTTGCGCATCTGGGCCATGGCGGTACCGACCTTCTGCACTTCCTTGGGCCCCATGTGGCGCAGGATCTGCGCGGCATCGGCCTCACCCAGCGACAGGAGGAAGATCGCGGCCTTCTCGACCTTGGAAAGTTGCGCGTCATTCGTCGCCATTGATCCAATCCTTCACTACCTGGGCGACACGGCCCGGATCATCGTTGACCAGCTGTTTGATGGCGGTCAGTTGAGCGTCATAACCCTCGCTGGGGCTGGGCAGCAACAGCGGCGCCGGACCGGCCAGGCTCACCTTGTCGTCGGCCAGGTCGTCCGACAGCCCATCCAGACCACCCGCGCCCAGGGCACCGGCGCCACCGGCAGCGGCCAGGGCCGCGGCGTCCTTGCTGTTGCCGCCCGACAGGTTCTTCAGCACCGGGCGCAGTACCCCGAAGACTAGCACCAGGATGAAGAGTACACCGAGGGCCTGCTTGACCACGCCCCAGAACCAGGACTGCTGGTAGAAGGGAATGCTCTCGATCTCCTCCGGCTGAACCGGCGCGAAGGGCGCGTTGATTACGCTCACGCTGTCGCCACGGCTGGCATCGAAGCCCACTGCATCCTGCACCAGGCGGGTGAAGCGCGCCAGGTCCTCGGTGGTCCAGGGCTGGTGGCTCAGCTTGCCGGTGGCATCGACCTTGACCTGATCGTCCAGTACCACGGCGACGGAAAGTCGACGCAGCCGGCCCTGCTGTTGCCGGGTATAGCTGATGCTGCGGTCCAGCTCGTAGTTGCGGGTGTTCTGTTCACGCTTGTCGGTCGGGTACGGCAGGGTCGCCGGCAGACTAGTCTTGCTGTCGTAGATGTATTGGTCGTTGGCATCGCGCAGCGGCTGGCCAGGCGCGATGTAGTTGCTGCCACCCCCCTGGGCGCCAGCCTTTTCCGGCGTCGAGGACGGTCCGGGCGGCTGGTTCGACAGCGCGCCCGGCACACCCTGGGCACCACCGCCGGAGGTCTGGCGTTGCTCGCTGTTCTGCTGCTCGCTGCGCAGGGCCGGCTGATCGGGATTGAATTGCTCCGAGGTCGACTCGACGGCATTGAAGTCCACGTCGGCGGCCACTTCGGCCTTGAAGCGACCACTGCCCACCACCGGCTGCATGATGTTCTGCACGCGCTGGGTCAGGGAGCCTTCCATCTTGCGGGTATAGTCGAGTTGCTTACCGGCGATGGACAGTTCGGACAGGTTCTGCTGGTCGGACAGCAGCTGGCCCTTCTGGTCGACGATGGTGACCTGGGACTTGTCCAGCTCCGGCACGCTGGTGGCGACCAGGTTGATGATGGCCATGACCTGGCCGGCGTCCAGGGTACGGCCGGGATACATCTCGACCAGTACCGAGGCGCTCGGCTTGCGCTCGTCACGGACGAACACCGAACTCTTCGGGATCGCCAAGTGCACCCGGGCACCCTTGATGTTGTTGAGGCTGGAGATGGTACGGGCCAGCTCGCCTTCCAGGCTGCGCCGATAGTTGGCGGCTTCCATGAACTGGCTGGTACCCAGCGGCTGCTCCTTGTCCAGCAGCTCGAAGCCGACGTTGCCGTCGGCAGGCGTGATGCCGGCAGCCGCCATCTTCATGCGGGCCCGGCCGAGGTCGTCGGCCTTGACCAGCAGGGCGCCGGAATTGGGGTCGACCTTGTAGCCGATGTCCGCCGCGCCCAGGGCCTGCAGCACCTGGTTGGCGTCCAGGCCGGTCATGCTGGTGTACAGCGGGCGATAATCGGGCTGCTGGGTCCAGAGCACCACGGCGAAACCCAGGGCAACGCTGGCCGCCAGGCCGATGAGCAGGCCCAGCTGACGCAGCAGCGGCATGTCGGAAAGATTGTCGAGAAAGCTGAGGCCCAGCAGCGACTTCTTGGGCTTGTCTTCAGCCTCGGGCTTGGTCGTGGGGACGGGGGCGTTGGTAAGAGCGTCAGCCATGGTCTAGACCGTCCTCAAATCGACATTTGCATGATGTCTTGGTACGCCTGCACGAACTTGTTGCGTACCTGGGTCAAGGCCTGCACGGAGACGCTGGCCTTCTGGGAAGCGATCATGACTTGGGTGAGGTCGACGCCGCCCTGCCCGAGCTCGAAGGCCTTGGCCATCTCGCCAGCGGTCTGCTGGGTCTCGTTGACCGAGCCGACGGCCTTGCTGAGCATGTCGGCAAAGCTCGGGCCCTGGACCTGCTCCGCACCGGCAGCGGGTGCAACCACGGCTTTCGACCGGGCCATGGCTTCGGTCTGCATGGAACGCATTTCCAGCATCAACCGATTGAACTCGACACCTTGAACCATTTGCTCTGCTCCTCTGGTACGGGAAATTGACGCCGTACCCGCTCGTGCCAGAGATAGAGCAATGCTTGTGCCAGAACTGGAAAGTCCTTTTAAAACAGTTGGTTAGGAAGTCGCGAAGGCGGCAGGCTAAAGTTTCGCGACATTCAGTCGACCGTCAGCAGGGCGCGGTTGCGTTGCAGCAAGGCCTTGCCGATGCCCTTGACCTCGAGCAGCTCATCCACCGACGCGAAGGCGCCATGGGTCTGGCGGTGGTCGACGATGGCTTGGGCCTTGACCGCTCCTATGCCCCGCAACCGTTGCAGCGCGGTGACGTCGGCGACGTTGATGTTCAGCGGTGCTTGGTCGGCGCTCGCCGCCGATTTGGCGGCCAGGCTCGAGGTGGGTTCGCAGGCGCTGGCCCAGGGACTGAGCACGGCCAGCAGCACGAACATCCAGACGAATCTCATCGCGGAACCTCCCTGTTCCACCCTTGGATTCGGCCAGCTTATCGCGCCCGATCAGGCTGTCAACTCACCAGGGACCCGGCCGGTTCGCGCTCGGTCCTGAGCGCCAGCAGCGTCTGGCGCACGCCCTGGCGCCAGTCGCTCGCCGCTATGCCGAAGCATTGCTCCAGCGCGCTGGAATCCAGCATGGAATACGCCGGGCGCTTGGCCAGCGTCGGAAATTCGGAGGTGGCAATTCCGGTGATCAGCGGCGCCCGCTCCAGCATGCCCAGCTCCTGGCCGGCATCGACGATATAGCGGGCGAACTCGCACCAGCTGAGGCCGCTGTCGCCGCCGAAATGATAGAGACCATAGGCCGTCTGCGCGGGCTGGGCCTGGGCCTGGACAGCGATCTGCAGCAAGGCATCGGCGATATGGCCGGCGTAGGTCGGACAACCCACCTGGTCATTCACTACGCGCAACTCGTCGCGATCCGCCGCGAGACGCAGCATGGTCTTGAGGAAGTTGTTGCAGTGCTCGCTGAATACCCAGGCGGTTCTCAGCACCACGGCTCGCGGGCAGGCGGCCAGCACCCGGTTCTCCCCTTCGAGCTTGGTCATCCCGTACACGCCGGAAGGACTGACCGGGTCTTCGACCCGGTAAGGCGTTGTCGCCGTCCCGTCGAACACATAGTCAGTGGACAGGTGCAGCAGGGCGATACCGGCGGCGCCGCAGGCCTGCGCAAGGACCGCCGGGCCTTCGATATTGCCGCGCGCGGCGATTTCCGGCTCCTGCTCGGCCTTGTCGACCGCCGTGTAGGCGGCCGCGTTGATCACGACGTCAGGTGCGAACCGCTCGAGATGGCTGGTTACCGAGCCTTCGTCAGCGATATCCAGAGTGGCACGTCCATGGGCCTCCCATGCCAGTTCTGAACGCTGAAGACGGTCGGTCAGACAGCGTCCGACCTGACCGTTAGCTCCGGTAACCAGTATCTTCATCTATACAGCTCCGCCAATCGAAGTCCTTGTGCATCTTTGGCGGACAGGATGGGATCCTTGACCCGCCAGTCGATATTCAGATCCGGATCATTCCAGATCAGGGACCCTTCATCAGAGGGATCGTAATAATCTGTGCACTTGTATTCAAAATCAGCGGTGTCGGACAGCACCACGAAGCCATGGGCCAGGCCTGGCGGTATCCAGAGCTGGCGCTTGTTGTCTTCCGAGAGGATCTCGGCCACCACGTTGCCGAAGGTGGGCGAGTCCCGGCGGATGTCGACCGCCACGTCCAGCACTTCGCCGCGAACCACGCGGACCAGCTTGCCTTGCGGCTTGCTGCGTTGGAAATGCAGCCCGCGCAGCACGTTGCGCGCGGAACGCGAGTGGTTGTCCTGGACGAACGGCAGGGTGATCCCCACCTGCTGGGCGTAGCGATCCGCCTGGAAGGACTCGAGGAAGAACCCGCGGTCGTCACCGAAGACCTTGGGTTCGATCAGCTTGACGTCCGGGATCGCGGTTTCGATGACCTGCATCAGTCCTGCTCCTTGCACAGCCGCGCCAGGTACTGGCCGTAGCCGGTCTTGCTCAGGGCCTCGGCCTGCAGGGCCATCTGCTCGCAGGTGATCCAGCCTTTCTGGAAGGCGATCTCTTCGAGACAGGCGACCTTCAGGCCCTGGCGCTTCTCGATGGTCTGCACGAAATGCCCGGCTTCCAGCAATGCATCGTGGGTACCGGTATCCAGCCAGGCGAAACCACGACCCAGCAGGGAAACGTTCAGCGAGCCGCGGCGCAGGTACTCGTTGTTGACGTCGGTGATCTCCAGCTCGCCGCGGGGCGACGGCTTGATGTTGGCGGCGATGTCCAGCACGTCGTTGTCGTAGAAGTACAGACCGGTGACGGCGTAGTTGGACTTCGGCTTCTTGGGCTTCTCCTCGATGCTCAGGGCCTTGCCCTGTTCGTCGAACTCGACCACGCCGAAGCGCTCGGGATCGGCGACGTAGTAGCCGAAGACAGTGGCGCCCTGCTCCAGGCTCGCGGCCTTGAGAAGCGTCTCGCTGAAGTGCTGGCCGTAGAATATGTTGTCGCCCAGGACCAGGCAGACGTTGTCATCACCGACGAATTCGCGACCGATGATGAACGCCTGGGCCAGGCCGTCCGGACTGGGCTGCTCGGCATAGCTCAGCTGCATGCCGAACTGGCTGCCGTCGCCCAGCATGCGCTGGAAGCCAGGCAGATCGGCCGGCGTCGAGATGATCAGCACCTCGCGGATACCGGCCAGCATCAGCACGGACAGCGGATAGTAGATCATGGGTTTGTCGTAGATCGGCAGCGATTGCTTGGATACGCCCAGGGTAATGGGGTGCAAACGAGTACCGGATCCACCGGCCAGCAGGATTCCCTTGTATTTGCTCATGGCAAGCGTCCCTCTGAAAATTGACTGTTGCTGTCGGTCGGACACGCCCCAGGGGCGCGTCCTCGATAGGATCGTTAAACGGCTTCGCCGAGACGCTCGAGGCGATAGGCACCGGACAGTACCCGCTGCCACCACTCACGATTGTTCAGGTACCAGGTTACCGTCTTGCGCATGCCGGTCTCGAAGGTCTCCGCCGGCGTCCAGCCCAGCTCGCGGCCGATCTTGCTGGCATCGATGGCGTATCTCATGTCGTGACCGGGGCGATCCTTGACGAAGGTGATCAGGTCGCGATAGCGCTCAACGCCCGCGGGTTTCTCCGGGGCCAGCTCTTCCAGCAGGTCGCAGATGGTCTCGACGACCTGCAGGTTACGCTTCTCGTTGTGCCCACCGATGTTGTAGGTCTCGCCGACCTCACCCTGGGTCACCACGGTGTAGAGGGCACGGGCATGGTCCTCGACGAACAGCCAGTCGCGCACCTGGGAGCCATCGCCATAGATCGGCAGCGGCTTGCCATGGATGGCATTGAGGATGACGTGGGGGATCAGCTTCTCGGGGAAGTGATAAGGACCGTAGTTGTTAGAGTAGTTGGTCACCAGCACCGGCAGGCCATAGG
>CAUQPA010000050.1:0-13371 GCA_963519325.1 uncultured Pseudomonas sp.
TCACCAGGCGCCGGGTGTTGGGGCCGGTGCGGCCGGTGTACCAGCCCAGGGTGCGCTCACCGGTCAGCTCGGTGAGGATCTCGATGGCGCGCTGCAGATGGGCACGCTCCTCGGCTTCGTCCAGGTACTGGTAGTCGATCCAGCGGTAGCCGTGGCTGCAGATCTCGTGGCCGGCCTGGACCATGGCGCGGATGACGTCGGGATGGCGCTCGGCGGCCATGGCCACGGCGAAGATGGTCAGGGGTACCTGGTGCTTGGCGAACAGCTCGAGGATCCGCCAGACGCCGGCGCGACTGCCATATTCGTAGAGCGACTCCATGGACATGTTGCGCACGCCCTGCAGGGGTTGGGCCGCCACCATCTCGGAGAGGAAGGCTTCGGACTCCTTGTCGCCGTGCAGGATGTTGCGTTCGCCACCCTCCTCGTAGTTGAGGACGAAGGACAGGGCGATACGGGCATCGCCTGGCCAGCGGGGGTGAGGGGGCTGGGCGCCGTAGCCGATGAGATCGCGGGGATAGGTCATGGGAGGAGCATCCTGGCAGTCGAGAGGTTTTGTATACAATATTTGAAGACCCAAGCCGAATACCAGCAAGAATCCTGCCTAACTGGTCAGACCGGTCTGAGCGCTTCGCCAGCTTAGAGAGCGGACGGCCCGGTCAACGAGGGCCTTGAGGTCGGCTGTATACAATCGAGCGGCGAAAAACTGCTAGGCTGGCGGCTTTCCCGCTAAGGAGTCACCCATGTCCGCCCCGTCCTCCACCGGCTACCTGACCACCCATGTACTGGACACCAGTGGCGGCTGCCCTGGGGCGGGTATCACCGTCCGGCTGTATCGCCTGGACGCGGGTTCGCGGAAGGCCCTGGGCGAGGTACGGACCAATGCCGACGGTCGCACCGACGCTCCCTTGCTGCAGGACGAGGCGTTCCAGTGCGGCAGCTACGAGCTGGAATTCGAGGTGGGCGACTACTATCGGCAGCGCGGCGTGACCTTGGATGAGCCGGCGTTTCTCGATACCGTGGTGCTGCGCTTCGGCCTGGCCGATGAGGCCGCGCACTACCATGTACCGCTACTGGTATCGCCCTATAGCTACTCGACCTATCGCGGTAGCTAGCCTGGGCTGCTCCGCCGCGGTGCGTATGCCGGCGGCCCGGCACCAGGGTAGGGCAACGGACTAGTGGACGGTGGTTTCACTCGCCACCCTTGCCGTTGCCAGTAGCGGCCGGTCCGGCACGGCGCTGCCCGGCCAGGTCTGGGCGATGCGTTCCAGTACCACCTGGGCCAGCATGCTGTGGGTGCGACTGGCGAAGTGGCCGCGGGCGCCGAAGATATAGGCCTGGTCGGCACCGGGCTCGACGTAGCTGTCGGGCTCGCAGAACTCCCGCCCGGGCAGGCAGGCATCGCCTTCGGCGTGACTGAAGCCGTAGTTGCCGTAGTGCGCATAGACCTCTTCCAGCACCCGATAGGCGTCGATCAGGAGCAGGCGGTCGCTGCCGGGCAGGTTGGCTTGCAGGGTATCGTTGTAGAGCCGGACCAGGTCATGGTTGCGTTCGGCGAGGACCGGGGTCCAGGGCTCCAGGTAGGGCGCCTTGCCGTAATCGGTGTTGTTGAGCACCACCAGACGCTGGGCGCCCAGACTGAGCAGATAACGCAGCAGCTTGACCTCGTTCATCGCCGTATGGCGGATGCGGGCTTCGACCTGCTCGCGGACGTCCTGGGGAAGCGGGGCGTCGGCCATCAGCGCGGCCTTCACCTTCTTGTCATAGAAGGGACCGATGATGTCATTGCCGCCGATCTGCACCAGGACCAAATCCTGCTGGCGAAAGCGACCGTGCTGCATCTCGAAATTACGGATCTGCTGGGAGAAGGCCAGCGGCGCCTCGCTGTGATCGAAGCCCGGTTCGGTGAAGCTGCCGGTCACCGCGCCCCCTTCGGCGTAGCAGAGGCCATCGGGATCGGCCGGGCCGTCGTGCCCGTAGCCCTCGACCTGCCGGTTGGGGCCGAGCTCGATACCATAGGCGTCGGCGATTTCCTGGGGATAGGTGCGCCCGGGGTTGGTGGCGTAGATATGGCCGAAGGTGCCACAGTCCATCAGGCTGTCGCCAAAGGCGATGACCCGCTGGATGCCCCGCGCCTCGGCGACGGGTTCAGGGCTGGGCACGAGGGCGAGTAGCGCGGCGACCCCTGCGAGCGCGGTCGCCATTCCCCAATGCTTGCCCATCACCCACCTCCCGGCAGCGTCCAGCGTCTGTGCTGCCAATGTCTTGTGCAACCTTCATACCGGGAAGAGCGGAAAAAACCACCGCGAGTTCCATGGCCTTGGGATAGACGGGTTGCCAGCCGATGATAGGCAGTCGGGTCACCCAACAGGCTTCGCCAGGCAACCGCGGACCGCGGCTCACCGAGCGGGTGGGGGCGGTCAGTCCGCCTTGATGATCGGCTCGGAGGATTGCGCCAGGATGGCCGCCATCAGCCCGGGAAAGCGCAGGTCGAGATCCTCGCGGCGCAGCTGGTTCATGTGCGTAGTGCCGGCGTTGCGCGAGTGCACCAGGCCGGCATCACGCAGCACGCGGAAGTGGTGGGACATGCTGGACTTGGGACGGCCGCCGTCCAGCTCGCCACAGGTGGCCTCGGCCACCCGGGCGAGGTAGCGGACGATATCGAGGCGCACCGGATCACTGAGCGCATGGAACAGACGCTCGAGGGAAAATTCGTCAGGACTGGGGTGCTTGAAAGGGCGCATGAAGCAATCATACACCGGGGGTTGGCGTTTATGCTATGTTCGATTAGTATCGAAATAACGAACCAACCGTCACCGTATGGGAGACCGCTCAGATGTCCGCATTGTTCCAACCCTTTACCCTCAAGGACGTGACGCTGCGTAACCGCATCGCCATTCCGCCCATGTGCCAGTACAGCGCTGTCAACGGCGTGATCAACGACTGGCATCAGGTGCACTACGCGGGCCTGGCACGCGGCGGTGCCGGTGTGGTCATCGTCGAGGCCACGGCCGTCTCGCCGGAAGGCCGGATCACCCCCGGCTGTGCCGGCATCTGGTCGGACGCCCATGCCCAGGCCTTCGTGCCCGTGGTCCAGGCGATCAAGGCCGCCGGTTCCGTGCCGGGTATCCAGATCGCCCACGCCGGTCGCAAGGCCAGCGCCAATCGTCCCTGGGAAGGCGATGACCACATCGCCGCCGATGACGCCCGCGGCTGGGACACCATCGCCCCGTCCGCCGTCGCCTTTGGCGCCAACCTGCCGAAGGTGCCCAAGGCCATGACCCTCGAGGACATCGCCCGGGTCCGCCAGGACTTCGTCGATGCCGCCAAGCGCGCCTACGAGGCCGGCTTCGAGTGGCTGGAGCTGCACTTCGCCCACGGCTACCTAGCACAGAGCTTCTTCTCGGTGCATTCCAACCAGCGTGACGACCAGTACGGCGGCGACCTCGCCGGCCGCAGCCGCTTCCTGCTGGAGACCCTGGCCGAGGTGCGCAAGGTCTGGCCGGAACACCTGCCGCTGACCGCCCGTTTCGGCGTGATCGAATACGACGGCCGTGACGAAGAGACCCTGGCCGAATCCATCGAGCTGGCCCAGGGCTTCAAGCGCGAAGGCCTCGACCTGCTCAGCGTCAGCATCGGCTTCTCCACCCCGACGGCCAACATTCCCTGGGGTTCGGGCCTGCTGGCGCCCATCACCGAGCAGGTGCGCAAGGCCACCGGTCTGAAGGTCGCCTCGGCCTGGAACATCGATACCCCGGCCCTGGCCAACCAGGTGGTGGCCGACGAGCAGCTGGACCTGGTGATGGTGGGCCGAGCCCACTTGGCCGATCCGCACTGGCCCTACTACGCGGCCAAGGCCCTGGGCGTCGACAAGCCGTCCTGGGTGCTGCCGGCGCCCTATGCCCACTGGCTGGAGCGCTATCGCAGCAGCTGAGTCGGCCTAGGCTGAAACGCGAAAGCCGCCCCTTGGGGCGGTTTTTTTATGCGTATTGGATGGGGTGTGAGCGGGGTCTGTTGGGCTTCGCTACGCTCAACCCAACCCACGAGTTGCGCGGGTTGGTAGGTTGGGTTGAGGTGGCTCAATCGCCGAAGCCCAACAGTGCCAAGTTGCTCCAGCAGTGGAAAACGCTGCGCGGTTTTCCACGCTACGGGGTGACGGCATCAGGCGTCGCGGCTATGCACCCGGCGACCGGCGGCGTGGGTTTCGCGGACTACGCGGTCGTCGGCCAGGGTGGTAAGGACGAACAGGGTTTCCTCCAGGCTCTTGGATTGCTGCAGGCGGTAGTCCAGCAGCGGGGTGGCCTTGAGGTCGAGGACCACGAAGTCGGCGTCGTGGCCAGGTGCCAGGCTGCCGATGCGGTCGTCCAGGCGCAGGGCGCGGGCGCTGCCAAGGGTGGCGAGGTACAGCGACTTGAAGGGGTGCAGGCGGTTGCCGCGCAGCTGCTGGACCTTGTAGGCCTCGCCGAGGGTCTGCAGCAGCGAGAAGCTGGTGCCGGCGCCGACGTCGGTGCCCAGGCCGACGTTGACCTTGAAGGCCTCCATGCGCTGGAGGTCGAACAGGCCGCTGCCGAGGAAGAGGTTGGAGGTGGGGCAATGGGCGACTGCTGAACCGGTGTCGTGCAGGCGCTGGCACTCGGCGTCACAGAGATGGATGCCGTGGGCGAACACCGAGCGCGGGCCGAGCAACTGGAAGTGGTCGTAGACGTCCAGGTAATGGCTCCGCTCCGGGAACAGCGCCTTCACCCAGTCGATTTCCTTGAGGTTCTCGGAGAGGTGGGTGTGCAGGTAGACGTCCGGGAACTCGGCCAGCAGGCGCCCGGCGGCTGCCAGTTGCTCCGGCGTGCTGGTGGGGGCAAAGCGCGGGGTCACGGCATAGTGCAGCCGGCCCTTGCCGTGCCAGCGTTGGATCAGCGCCTTGCTGTCGGCATAGGCGGATTCGGCGGTGTCCTGCAGATAGTCCGGGGCGTTGCGGTCCATCATCACCTTGCCGGCGATCATGCGCAGGTCGAGCCGCTCGGCGACCTCGAAGAAGGCCTCCACCGACTGCGGATGGACGCTGCCGAACACCAGGGCGGTGGTGGTGCCGTTGCGCAGCAGTTCGCCAACGAAGACCTCGGCCACCTCGGCGGCCTTGGCCGGATCGGCGAAGGCGCGCTCGGTGGGGAAGGTGTAGGTGTCCAGCCAGTCCAGCAGTTGCTCGGCGTAGCTGGCGATCATGCCGGTCTGTGGGTAGTGGATATGGGTGTCGATGAAGCCGGGGGTAATGAGGGCATCGCGATGCTCGATCACCTCGGTGCCGGCGGGCAGGGTGGGCAGCAGGTCGGCGGCTGGGCCCATGGCCTGGATGCGGCCGTCTTCGACCAGCAGCAGGCCGTCGGCATGGTATTCGTAGGAGGCGTCCAGCCCCACCTCGGCCGGGTCGGCGAGGCTGTGGAGCAGGGCGGCGCGATGGGCGATGGCGGTCATAACGGTCTCGGATAGGCGAAGCAGCAGAATAAAGGTATCAATTGGGCGCGACGGCATTGACCAGGCGCAGCGGCGTGTCCGCCTGCTGGGCCTGGCGGCCATATTGGGCGATGACTTCGCCGGCCACGGCGATAGCGATTTCCAGCGGCAGCTTGCCCTGCACCTCGGGCAGGCCCAGCGGGCAGCGTACCGAGGCGAGGCGCTCGGCGCCGTGGCCACGGGCCGTGAGGCGGTGGCGAAACTTGGCCCACTTGGTCTTAGAGCCGATCAACCCGAAGTAGCCATGGTCGCCGCGGGCGAGGATGGCATCGGTCAGCTCCAGATCCAGGGGATGATTATGGGTCATGACGATGTAGTAGGCACCCGCTGGCATCCGGGCGATTTCATCGACCGGCTCGTCGGTGACGATCCTTTCGACGCCCGCGGGCAACTGATCGGGAAACTCCTGGGGCCGCGAGTCTACCCAGCGCACCGCGCAGGGCAGACCGGCCAGCAGCGGCACCAGGGCGCGGGCGACATGGCCGGCGCCGAACACCACCACCGGTACCTCCTGGGCCAGCAGCGGCTCGAACAGCAGGGTGGTGACGCCACCGCAGCACTGGCCGAGGCTGGCCGCCAGGGAAAAGCGCTCCAGGCGCGGCTGGCGGGTGCCGGCGGCGAGCAGTTCCCGAGCGATCTCCACGGCGCGGTATTCCAGGTGGCCGCCGCCGATGGTCAGGTGCTGTTCGGTCCGACCCACCAGCATCTTGGTGCCGGCGTCGCGGGGGGTGGAGCCCTGTTCATTGGCCACGGTGACCAGCACGCAGGGCTCGCCGCGCGCCTCGAAATCGGCCAGCAACGCCAGCCAGCCACGTTTCGGGGTCATGCCGGTTCCTCCGTGGCGGTCACGGGTAGAGCCTGGGCCTCGGCGGCCAGGCGGCGCATGCGCTCCACACCCCAGAGCACCCGCTCGGGGGTGGCCGGGGCGTCGAGCGCCGGGTGGAAGCGGTAGTCGGCCACACTGGCCACGGCGTCCTGCAGGGCGCACCACACCGAGATGCCGAGCATGAAGGGCGGCTCGCCCACGGCCTTGGAGTGGAACACCGTGGCCTCGGGATTCTTGCGATTCTCCACCAGGCGGACCCGCAGGTCCGGCGGTACGTCGCTCACCGCCGGGATCTTGTAGGTGGAGGGGCCGGCGGTGAGCAGCTTGCCAGCGTCGTTCCACACCAGTTCTTCCATGGTCAGCCAGCCCAGGCCTTGGACGAAGCCGCCCTCGACCTGGCCGATGTCGATGGCCGGATTCAGGGAGGCGCCGACGTCGTGGAGGATGTCGGTGCGCAGCAGCCGGTATTCGCCGGTGAGGGTGTCGATCAGCACCTCGGAGCAGGCGGCGCCGAAGGCGTAGTAGTAGAAGGGCCGGCCGCGCGCCTGGTCGCGGTCGTAGTGGATCTTCGGCGTGCGGTAGTAGCCGGTGCTGGAGAGCGACACCTGGCCGACGTAGGCCAGCTGGATCAGCTCCTCGAAGGTGAGCAAGCGATCGCGCACCCTGACGTGGCCATTGCGGAAGTCGACCTCCTCGGCCCCGACGTGGAAGTGCCGGCTGGCGAAGTCGATCAGGCGATCCTTGATGGTCTGGGCGGCGTTCTGCGCGGCCTTGCCATTGAGGTCGGTGCCGCTGGAGGCGGCGGTGGGCGAGGTGTTGGGCACCTTGTCGGTGTTGGTGGCGGTGATCTGGATGCGGCCGATGTCGACCTGGAAGACCTCGGCCACCACCTGCGCGACCTTGGTGTTCAGCCCCTGGCCCATCTCGGTGCCGCCGTGGTTCAGGTGGATGCTGCCGTCGGTGTAGACGTTGACCAGGGCGCCGCCCTGGTTGAGAAAGGAAGAGGTGAAGGAGATGCCGAATTTCACCGGGGTCAGCGCCAGGCCCTTCTTCAGCACCGGGCTGCTCTGGTTGAAGGCGCGGATGGCCGCGCGGCGCGCCTGGTAGTCGCTGCTGGCCGCCAGGTCCGCGGTCATCTCGTCGAGCAGGTTGTCTTCCACCACCTGGTGGTAGTGGGTGACGTTACGCGTCTCCTTGCCATAGTAGTTGCGCCGCCGCACCTCCAGCGGATCGAGGCCGCGGTGGCGAGCGATGGCGTCCATGACGTTCTCGATGGCCAGCATGCCCTGGGGCCCGCCGAAACCGCGGTAGGCGGTGTTGGAGGCCAGATGGGTCTTGCATCTATGACCGGTGACCTGGGCGTTGCCGAGGAAGTAGGCGTTGTCGGCATGGAACATGGCGCGGTCGATGATGGCGTTGGACAGGTCCGGCGAATAGCCGCAGTTGCCCGCCAGCTCGAAGCGGATGCCCAGCAGACGACCGTCATCGTCGAAGCCGACGTCGTATTCGACATGGAAGGGGTGGCGCTTGCCGGTCATGTGCATGTCTTCGCAGCGCGGCAGGCGCATCTTCACCGGGCGTCCGGTGAGGCTGGCGAACACCGCGCAGAGTGCCGCCGGCATGCCGGCCTGGCTCTCCTTGCCGCCGAAGCCGCCGCCCATCCGGCGCATGTCGACGGTGACCTTGTTCATCGACACCCCCAGCACCTCGGCCACCTGCTTCTGCACCTCGGTGGGATTCTGGGTGGAGGAATAGACCAGCATGCCGCCGTCTTCGGTGGGCATGACCGAGGCCACCTGGGTCTCCAGGTAGAAGTGCTCCTGGCCGCCGATGGCCAGTTCGCCCTGCAGGCGGTGGGGCGCGGCGGCCAGGGCGGTGGCCGCGTCACCGATGTGGTGGCTATGGCTCGGGGAGATGAAGTGCTCGCGTCTAAGCGCCTCCTTGACGTCGATGATGGCTTCCAGCGGCTCGTATTCGACGATGGCGGCCTGGGCGGCGCGGCGGGCAGCGTCAAAGCTGGTAGCGGCCACCGCCAATACCGGCTGGCCCAGGTACTGCACCTCGCCATCGGCGAGCAGCGGATCGCCGGGGAGGACGGCGCCAATGTCCAGCTGGCCCGGTACGTCGGCGGCGGTGATGGCCAGGGCCACGCCGGGAATCGCGTAGCAGGGCGCGAGATCGATGTGCTTGATCCGCGCATGGGCGTGCTCGCTCATGCGCGCATAGACGTGCAACTGACTGGGGAATTCCAGGCGGTCGTCGATGTAGAGGGCTTCGCCGCTCACATGCTTGTCGGCGCTCTCGTGCTTGAGCGGTTTGCCGACACCGGTGGCCAGGCCGGCGGCGAAGGCGGCGGCCATTTCCTCGGGGGTACGGACGGGGAGGCTGCTAGACATGGGCGGTGACCCTCGTGGCGAGCGTGGGCTGGGTAGTCTCCAGATGACATTTGCGCAGCAGGTTCTGCGCCGTCAGCAGGCGGTATTCGCGACTGGCGCGAAAATCCGACAGCGGGGCGAAGTCCTTGGCCAGCGCCTGGGCCGCGCGCTCGATGGCGGCGGCATTCCAGGGCTGACCCAGCAGCGCCTGCTCGCAGTGAGCGGCCCGCTTGGGCGTGGCCGCCATGCCGCCATAGGCGATGCGCACGGCCGCGACCCGGCCCTCGTCGAGTTCCAGGGCGAAGGCAGCGCAGACCGCGGAGATGTCGTCGTCCAGGCGCTTGGATACCTTGAAGGCGCGGAAGACCTGGCCCTCACGCGCCCGCGGCACCCGGACCGCCTGGATGAATTCGCCGGGCGCCAGGGCGGTCTTGCGGTAGTCGAGGAAGAAGTCGTCCAGCGGCAATTCGCGCAAGCGCTCGCCTTGTCGCAGCAAGACGGTGGCGCCGAGCGCCAGCAGCAACGAAGGGCTGTCGCCGATGGGCGAGGCATTGCCGATGTTGCCGCCCAGGGTGCCCTGGTTGCGGATCTGCAGGGAGGCGAAGCGCTGCAGCAGGGTGCCGAAGTCGGGGTAGTCGGCCGCCAGGGCGGCGGTGCAGTCGGCAAGCGGCGTGGCGGCGCCGATCTCGATACTGTCCTCACCGACCGTCACGTAGCGCAGTTCGGGCAGGTTGCCCAGGTAGATCAGGGTCTCCAAGCGGCGATGATTCTGGGTGACTTCCAGGGCCAGGTCGGTGCCGCCAGCCAATAGCCGGGCCTCGGGATGAGCCTGGTAAAGGGCGGCCAGTTCGGCCAGGGTCGTGGGGCTAAGGCTGCGGCTGCCGGCGCCTTCGAGGCGGGTTTCAGGTTGGGGTGCGAGGGCTTTGAGGCGCTCCAGCGTCTGCTGCTCGCGGGCATCGAAGTGGTCCGGCTGACGGCTGGCGCAGGCCTGCTCGGCGGCGGCCAGGATTGGCCGGTAGCCGGTGCAGCGGCAGAGATTGCCGGCCAGGGCCTCGTGGGTGGCGGCGTTGTCCGGTGCGGCGACGTTCTTCTGCAGGGCGAACAGCGACATGACGAAGCCCGGGGTGCAATAGCCGCACTGGGAGCCATGGCAGTCGACCATGGCCTGCTGCACGCCATGCAGGCGGCCCTGGTGCTTGAGGTCTTCCACGCTGATCAGTTGCCGGCCGTCCAGCGCCGCGACGAAGGTCAGGCAGCTGTTGACGGTGCGATAGCGCAACCGGTCGCCGTCCGGCTCGGCGAGGACCACGGTGCAGGCCCCGCAGTCGCCGGAGGCGCAGCCTTCCTTGGTACCGGTCTTGCCGCAGCGCTCGCGCAGATACTGAAGCACCGTGAGATTGGGATCGAGCTGCTCTTCATTGCGCAGCTCCTGGTCCAGCAGAAACCTGATCACGGCCGCTCTCCACCTGGGTTTTGATGTTTTGATGTTTTGATGGTGGGTAAAGCTGACCGATAGGTCAAGAATTGCCGGGCCAGCGGACGGCCTTTGTCGTTTTTGGGCAAGCGCCGTGCTGGACGGTGCGCCGTCCTGGCGCATCCAGGCCGACGCTGCCCGTTAGCGGTGCAAAAAAGGCCGTCTGGACCGCGCCTTGGCGGAATACTTATGCAAGGGGGTCAAGCCGTTAGTGCAGTTGCCGATATAAAGGCAGACGATTTGCGGTGCTGCCGCGAGGCGTTCGTTCCCTAGGCCAACCGTTGCAACAGGTCGCTGCCGTGTCCACTCCACTCAATCGTGTCGCCCATCAGGCATCCCTTGGCTTCTTCGCCCTGGTCGCGCTCATCTTCGCCCTGGCGGGCGGAATGCTGTACGACCTGTGCACGCGTATCGACGGGCAGCAACGCCAGCACAGCGAAGCGGATGCCCAGCGGGCACTGGAAACCCGACAGGACAAGCTCGGCCGGGTGTTGACCGACTATGCCTTCTGGCTCGAGGCCTACGCGCGGACCAACAGGAAGGTCGACGTGAACTGGGCCTACGAGGAAGACAATGTCGGGCCATCGCTCTTCAGCAGCTACGGGGTGAACGGCGCCTTCATCCTGGCACCCAATGGCACCACGCGCTATGCCGTGGTCGGCGGTGGCCGCAGCAAGACGCCGCTGGACGGCTGGTTGGGTGATGACCTGGCGGCGCTGTTGGCCAGGGCGCGGGAGCTGTCGCCCAAGGATGGCTATGCGCAAGGCTACTTTCTCGTCGAGGGCAAGCCGGCCAACGTGATGGCGGCAGTCATCCGGCCGGACGCCGCCTACCAGGACTTCAAGCGACTTTCCTACATGGTCTTCGTCGACGTCCTGACGCCGGACAAACTGGCCGAGCTCGGCCAGCGTTTCGAGCTGCCCGGCCTGACCGCGCAACCGGGCGAATGGCCGGCTGCGCCTGGGCCGACCTTGGTGGTGAAGTCCACCCCGGGCATCGCGGTGACCTTCCACTGGGACGTCCACGGCATGGGCCACCGGCTGATGGCGCAATTCCTGCCGCTGCTCGCGACGATGTGCGGCCTGGCGTTGCTGCTGGTCTGGTACCTGCGGCGGCGGGTCGCCCTGGCGGCGCGCCAGACGGCGCTGACCGAGGACGCCCTGCGGCATAGCGAGCAGCGCTTTCGCACCGTGTCCGAGGCGTCGTCCGACTGGATCTGGGAGACCGATGCCGAGCAATGCCTGGTGTATCTCTCGGAGCGCTTCGTCGCGGTGACCGGCTTTGCCCAGGAAGACTGGATCGGCCGCCCCCTGCACGAGTTGCTCGGCTATGCGCCGAGCCAGGTCGAGGAGGTGGCCAGGACCCCCGCCGCTGGCCGTGCCCGCCGCCCGCTGAACTGCGAGATGCGCGATGCCCAGGCGAAGCTGAGATATTGCCAGCTCGCCGCCCAGGCGATCGTCCGTGGAGGGCTGCTGGCGGGCTTTCGCGGCACCGTGTGCGACGTCACCGAGGAGATCGAGGCCAAGGCGCGTATCGAGCACATCAGCCAGCACGATGCCCTGACCGGCCTGGCCAACCGTCACCAGTTGCAGCGTTACCTGGCGCAACGCTTCGCGCAAGGTGTCAGCACCAGCCAGCCGCTGCACCTGTTGGCCCTCGATCTGGACAGATTCAAGCCGGTCAACGACGCCCTCGGCCATGGCGCGGGCGACCAGGTGCTGTGCCAGGTCGCCCTCGAGCTGCGCGCCAATGTGCGCGAGGGAGACCTGGTGGCGCGGATCGGCGGCGATGAATTCGTCATCGCGATCAACGGCGACCTGAGCGTCGAGCAGGTCAGCGGTCTCTGTAGCCGGATGCTGGAGGGCATCGGGCGCAGCATCCGCATCGGCGAGCACGACATCACCATTGGCGCGAGCATCGGGATCGCCCAGGCGCCCCAGGACGGCAACAGCGCCGAAGACCTGCTGCGCTATGCGGACATCGCCCTGTACGAGGCGAAGGCGGCAGGGCGCAATACCCTCAGGTTCTACGAGCCCACCATGAACCAGCGCATCCTCGCGCGGCGGCAACTGGAAACCGAATTGCGGCTGGGTCTGCAGCGCACGGAGTTCGAGCTGGACTTCCAGCCGCGCTTCGATGCCAGCAGCCAGCGGCTGCTGGGGGCGGAAGCCTTGGTCCGCTGGAATCATCCCGTCCGCGGGCGCCTGGCGCCAGCCGAGTTCATCGGGGTGGCGGAGGAAACCGGGCT
The DNA here is from genome assembly GCA_963519325.1 of uncultured Pseudomonas sp. Classification (GTDB taxonomy): domain Bacteria; phylum Pseudomonadota; class Gammaproteobacteria; order Pseudomonadales; family Pseudomonadaceae; genus Chryseomonas. Next base: position 12,426 of record CAUQPA010000050.1, read on the forward strand.
GATCCTGGGCTTGAGCGACTGGGTGCTGCAGGAGGCCTGCAGTCAGGCGGTAGCCTGGGCGCCGGAACTCATCGTATCCATCAATCTGTCGCCGCTGGAGTTTCAGCGCGACGACCTGGTCGCGCGGATTCGCCAGGCGCTCGAGCGTACCGGCATAGCGCCGGGGCGGGTCGAGCTGGAGCTGACCGAAAACGTGCTGCTGGACGATGCGGCCGGGGCCCTCGAATTGATGAAGCGCCTCAAGGCCCTGGGTGTGCGGCTGTCGATGGACGATTTCGGCACCGGCTATTCCTCGCTGAGCTATCTGCGCACCTATCCCTTCGACTGTCTCAAGATCGACCGTAGCTTCGTCTCCAACATCGAGGTGAGCGAAAGCAACGCGGCCATCGTCGAGGCCATCGTCAGCATGGGCCGGGCGCTGTCGCTGACCGTGGTCGCCGAGGGGATCGAGACCGCGGGTCAACTCGCCCGCATCGCCGATCTCAAGTGCGACCAGGCCCAGGGTTTCCACCTGCAACGGCCGTTGTCCCAGGCGCGTTTCGCCGCCTTGCGCCAGCAGGCCCTGGCGCGGGAGGGGGGAACCGAGCCCGCGACGGCAGCACACTGGCCGGCCGGGTCCGCCACGGACGCCTCCAGCTCAGCTGCACTAGCCGGGCATGGAGGTCGGCCGGTATCTCCAGCGGGGTGGCGCGGTGCGGCACCCGGCGCTCGGCGCGGGTGATCCCCGGCAAATGGACACCCCGTGCCGCCAGGCATGCCAGCTGTTCGCCAAGGCGGATGGGAAAGCGGTCGTCCAGTAGCCGGGGCGCTATGGCCAGCACCGTCAGGCCGGCGCCGGGACTGTGCGAACCCTGACGGAAGTCGCCGGCGTCCAGCGACCAGTTCGCCCCGGTGAGGCCCGCCGCCAGTATCTCCACCATCAAGGCGATGTTGGCGCCCCGTGCGC